>NZ_JBKBCT010000003.1:0-194895 GCF_050871525.1 Kineococcus auxinigenes
GGGGGGGGGGGGGTTGGGGGGGGCGGGGGTGGTGGGGGGGGGGGGCGCGGGGCGCCCCCCCCGCCACGCGCGCGCCCCCCCCCACCTCACCAGCGGGCGGTGTTCGGGCTGAAACCGGGCTCGACGGTGCGCATGTAACCGGTGTCGTCGCGCTCGCGGATCCCGCACCGCAGGTACTGCTCGTGCAGGCGGGCCAGCGCGTCGGGATCCAGCACCACGCCCAGCCCCGGCGTGGTGGGCACGCGCACGGAACCGTCCGCGAAACCCAGGGCGCCGGGCACCACGACGTCGTCCTCGGCCAGCTTCCACGGCCAGTGCGTGTCGCACGCGTAGTCGAGGTTCGGGGTGGCCGCGGCCAGGTGCGTCATCGCCGCCAGGGAGATGCCCAGGTGGGAGTTGGAGTGCATGGACAGCCCCATCCCGAACACCTCGCAGATGCGCGCCAGATCCTGCGAGCGGCGCAGCCCGCCCCAGAAGTGGTGGTCCGAGAGCACGACCTGCACCGCGTCGGCGCGCACGGCCGGGGCCAGGTGCTCGAAGGCGACGACGCACATGTTCGTCGCCAGCGGGACGTCGGTGCGCCGGTGCACCGCGGCCATCCCCTCGATGCTCGGGGTGGGGTCCTCCAGGTACTCCACGACGCCCTCGAGGGCCTCGGCCACCCGCACCGAGGTGTCCACGGTCCACGCCCCGTTGGGGTCCAGCCGCAGCGGCAGGTCGCCGAACTCCGCGCGCAGCGCGCGCACCGCCTCGACCTCCTGCTCCGGGGGGAACACCCCGCCCTTGAGCTTGACGGCGGTGAAGCCGTACCCGTCGACCATGCGCCGCGCCTGGCGCACCAGGCCCTCCGGGTCCAGGGCCGCGCCCCAGTCGTCCCCGCCGCCGTCCCCGCGGGTGCCGGGGTGCGCCTCCCACTTGTAGAACAGGTAGGCGCTGAAGGGGACGGCCTCGCGCACCGCCCCGCCGAGCAGGTCGCTGACGGGCCGCCCCAGCAACCGGCCCTGCACGTCCAGGGCGGCGACCTCGAAGGGGGACAGGACCCGGTTCAGGGTGCTGGAGGTGGTGACCTGACCGCCCATGCCGTGCCCGCCGGTGCTGGTGTCGCGGGCCAGGGTGGCGGCCACGCGGGCGGCCAGCCCGTTCAGGTCGAACACGTCGGCGCCGACGAGCTCGGCGGCCGCGGCGCGCACCCGCTGCAGGTGCACCGCGTCCCCGTACGTCTCGCCCAGGCCGGTGCCGTCCTCGGTGTGCACCTGCACGACCGTGCGCAGCGCGAACGGCTCGTGGACGCCGACGTTGTTCAGCAGCGGCAGGTCCCGGAACGCCACCGGGGTGACCTCGACGCGGGTGATGCGGTTGCGGGGGCGCCCGGCGGGGGCGGTGCCCGGCGGTTCGGTGGTGGTCACGGCGTCCCTCGTCATCGTCGGCGGCGGGCGCGGCAGCGGCCCGCCGGGAGCCTGCCACACCCGCCCCGCCCGGTCCACGGACGTGGACGAGGGGTGCGGACGTGAACCCGTCAGCGGATGCCGCCGGCCCGCAGGTCGCGCGCCAGCCCCGCGGCCCGGCGCACCAGCACCGCGGCGATGCGCTCGACCTCCTCGCCGGTCGCCAGGTGCGCCGGGACGCTGCAGCTGATCGCGTCGGTGGCCGGGATGCGGTACTCCACGCGCACCCCCACGCACACCGTGTCCGCCACGTTCTGGCCGTGCTCCACCGCCCAGCCCCGCTCGCGCGCGCCCGCCAGCTCCTCCTCCAGCTGCGCGCGCGTGCGGACGGTCCGCTCGGTCAGCGGCGGCAGCTCGTCCCCCGGCAGCAGCTCGTCCAGCTCCGCGGCCGTGCGCTCGGCCAGCAGCGCCTTGCCCAGCGCCGTCGCGTACGCCGGCAGGTAGCGCCCCACCCGCGAGTGCGCGTGGTGCTCGGCCGCCTCCCGCGTCGCCAGGTACACCACGTCGCCGCCGTCCAGGCGCGCCACGTGCGCGGTGAAGCCCGTCTCGTCGCGCACGGCCTCGATGCAGGCGATCGCCCGGGGAAGGGCCGGGTCGCGGTCCAGGTACGCGGTGCCCGTCAGCAGCGCCTGCGCCCCGATGCCGTACCCGCCGCCGGGCGTGGGCGGTTCGATCCAGCGCAGGTCCACCAGCGTGCGCAGCAGCGCGTGCAGGCTCGAGCGCGGGTAACCGGTGCGTTCCTGCAGCTGCGCCACCGTGAACGTGTACGGCGCGCGCGCCAGCTCCTGCAGGATCCGCACGGTGCGCTCGGCGGACTTCACCGGGCCGCGCCCGCCGGCGTCCTCGGCCCCCGCGCGCGCCTCACCGTCTCCACCCTCGTGCGGGTTCCTGGCCATGACCACCTCCTGATCCGCCCGGAGTGTAGGGCGGCCGGGAGGACCTCAGCGCTCCGCGCGCAGCGCCGCCACCAGCTCCGGCAGCACGGCGGCCGCCTCCTCGTGCGGCACCTGGCAGGTGCCGGCCGCGACGTGACCGCCGCCGCCGTGCGCCAGGCACACCGCGCCCACGTCCGCCGGGGAGGTGCGGTCCACGATGGACTTGCCGATCGCGAACACGGTGTTCTGCTTCGCCCGGCCCCACATGACGTGGATCGACACGCGCGCCGCGGGGAACAGCGCGTACACCAGGAAGCGGTTGCCGGCGTGGATGACTTCCTCGTCGCGCAGGTCCAGCACCGCCACGTCGCCGTGCAGGGTGGTGACGCGCTCCAGCTGAGCGCGGAACAGCTCCGCCTGCGAGCGGTACAGCTCCACGCGCTCGGCGACGTCCGGCAGGGCGAGGATCTCGTCCACGTCCTGGTACGTCATGCAGTGCTCGATGAGCTGCATCATCAGCTGGTAGTTCGAGATGCGGAAGTCGCGGAAGCGGCCCAGGCCGGTGCGGCTGTCCATGAGGAAGTTCAGCAGCGTCCAGCCGGTCGGCTCGAGGATCTCGGAGACGTCGTAGGCCGCGGAGTCCGCCTGGTCCACCGCGCGCATCAGCTCGTCGGAGATCCCCGGGAAGCGGGCCGCGCCGCCGAAGAAGTCGAACACGACGCGCGCCGCGGAGGGGGCGTCGGCGTCGATGACGTGGTTGCCCGCGCCGCCGTTGCGCAGCGTCTCGGAGTGGTGGTGGTCGAAGACGACGTGCGCGCGCGCGTCGTACGGCAGGTTCGTCAAGACGTCCCGCTCCGTGATCTCCACCGTGCCGTCCTGCACGTCCTTGGGGTGCACGAACGTGATCTCGTCGACCAGGTCGAGCTGGCGCAGCAGCACCGCGCACACCAGCCCGTCGAAGTCGCTGCGCGTCACCAGCCGGTAGGGGCCGGCGGTCAGGAGGGCGTCCGGAGAGGTCACGGCGTTCCCATCGGCAGGTCGAGGCTGGAGCTTGAGGCATGCCCGGCGCGCCCCTGCCCGCTCGGCGCGCAGGGGCGCACCTGCGCGCTCAGCCGACGACGACCACGTCCAGCCGGCGCGGCCCGTGCACGCCCTCCACGCGGTCCAGCTCGATGTCGCTGGTGGCGCTGGGGCCGGAGATGAACGTCAGCGGCACCGACGGGTCCAGCCGCGCCAGCCCCTCCGGCACGGTCTCCACGACGTCCGCGGCGCGCACCACGCACACGTGGTGGTCCGGCACCAGGGTCAGCGAGCGCCGGCCCTGGCCGGGGCCACCGCTGGCGAGGACGATCGTGCCGGTCAGCGCGATCGCCACGGCGCTGCCGGTGACGACGGCGTCCAGGGCGTCCAGCTCGGGCACGCTCAGCGGCGCCGACGGGTGCTCCTCGACGAGCTCGCGCTCGCCGATCCGCGGGCGCCACTCCTGCGCGAAGTCGGCGGGCACGACGAACCGCCGCGAGCCCGCCTCGTCCAGGCACCGGGCCACGGCCGCGGCGACCTCGTCGCCGGTGCCGGCGCGCAGCACGCGGGCGCGGTAGTCCTCGACCCGCTCCACGAGCAGGTCGAGCACGCCGGCGCTGCCGGGGTAGTGCTGCCCGGTGCGGTGGTAGTCGCGCGGCACCGGCGGCACGCCGCCGCGGGGGGCGCCGGCGTCGCGGGCGGCGCGCAACCGCGCCAGGACCTCCTCGCGCGCGCCGCTCACGCCCGCCCCTCCTGCTCGTCGTCGTGCCCACCCGTTCGGGCCCACCACTGCCGGGCGGTCTCCGCCGGCGGGGCGGGCACGTCGCGGCTGCCGGTCCAGTGCGACAGCGGCCACGGCAGGGAGCTGATGCGGCCCTTGCGCCCGGCGACCAGCCGGCCCAGCGCCAGCCCCTTCTCCGCGGCGGCGAACCGCCCCGGGGAGCTCATCGCGACCGCGGCGGCCTTCAGCGCCAGGTCCTGCGCGGTGGGCCGCGGGTGCGACTCCACCGACGTCGCGCGCTGCTGCACCAGCAGGTTCGGGATGTCGATGCGCACCGGGCAGGCGTCGAAGCACGCCCCGCACAGCGAGGACGCGTACGGCAGCGAGGCGTTCGGGTCGTCGGGCCCGGAGATGCCGGTGAGCATCGGCGAGAGCACAGCGCCGATGGGCCCGGGGTACACCGAGCCGTAGGCGTGCCCGCCGACGCGCTCGTAGACGGGGCACACGTTCAGGCACGCGGAGCAGCGGATGCAGTGCAGCGCCGCACGCCCGTCCTCGTCGGCCAGCACGGCGCTGCGGCCGTTGTCCAGCAGCACGAGGTGGAACTCCTGCGGCCCGTCGCCGGGGGTCACGCCCGTCCAGGTGGAGGTGTACGGGTTCATCCGTTCGCCGGTGGAGGAGCGCGGCAGCAGCTGGAGGAACACCTCCAGGTCGCTGAACGTGGGCACGAGCTTCTCCACGCCCATGAGCGTGATGAGGGTGTCCGGCAGGGTCAGGCACATGCGCCCGTTGCCCTCGGACTCCACGACCGACAGGGTGCCGGTGTCGGCGACGGCGAAGTTCGCGCCGCTGACGGCGACCTTCGCCGTCAGGAACTTGCGGCGCAGGTGGGCGCGGGCGGCCATCGCCAGCTCGCGCGGCTCGTCGCTCAGCGCCGGGTCCACGTCCGGCATCTCGCGCAGGAAGATCTCCCGGATCTCGCTGCGGTTGCGGTGGATCGCCGGCACGAGGATGTGGCTGGGCGCGTCGTGGCCGAGCTGCACGATGAGCTCGGCCAGGTCGGTCTCCCACGCGGCGATGCCCTGCTCGGCCAGCGCCTCGTTCAGGCCGGTCTCCTGGGTGGCCATCGACTTGACCTTGACGACCTCGTCGGCGCCGGTGGCGCGCACCAGGTCCGCGACGATCCGGTTCGCCTCGTCGGCGTCCCGGGCCCAGTGCACGTGGCCGCCGCGGGCGGTGACGTTCTCCTCGAGCTGCTCGAGCAGTTCCGGCAGCCGGGCCATGACGTCGGCCTTGATGGCCGAGCCGGCCAGGCGCAGCTCCTCCCAGTCGTCGAGCTCACCGACCACGCCGGCGCGCTTGCCGCGGATGATCCCGGTGGCCTTGCCGAGGTTCCGGCGCAGCTGGGTGTCGGCGAGCTTCGCCTGCGCGGCCTTCGGGAAGGAGGTGGTGCCGCGCAGGTTGCCCTGCCCGGCGGGGGAGTGCGTCGGCAGGCCCGTGTCGCGCGAGTCGTCGCGCACGGCGGGCATGCCCAGGTGCGTGGTGCTCACCGCTGCGCCTCCGCCGGCTCGTCGCGCACGCCGCCGGGAGAACCCGCCGCGGACGGCGTCTGCGTCGCCTCCGTGGAGGCGAGGATCTCCGCCAGGTGCACGGTGCGCACACCGGTGCGCAGCCGGCCCAGGCCGCCGCCGATGTGCATCAGGCAGGAGGAGTCGCCCGCGGTGCAGACCTCCGCGCGGGTGTCCAGCACGTTGCGCATCTTGTCCGCGAGCATCGCGGTGGAGGTCTCGCCGTTCTTCACCGCGAAGGTGCCGCCGAACCCGCAGCACACCTCCGCGTCGGGCAGCTCCACCAGTTCCAGGCCGCGCACCGCGCGCAGCAGCTGCAGCGGCTTGTCGGCCACCCGCAGCATCCGCAGCGAGTGGCAGGTGGGGTGGTAGGTGACGCGGTGCGGGTAGTAGGCGCCGACGTCGGTGACGCCGAGGACGTCCACCAGCAGCTCGGACAGCTCGTAGGTGCGCCCGGCCACCGCCTCGGCCCGCTGCGCGAGGGCGTCGTCGCCGGCGCGGCGGGCCACCATCGCGTGCTGGTGGCGCACGCACCCGGTGCAGGAACCCGACGGCGCCACCACCGCGTCCCACTCGCCGTGGGCCACGGGCTCGAACACGTCCACGTGGTGGCGCACCAGCGGCACCGCTTCGCGCAGGTACCCGGTGTTGACGTGCATCTGCCCGCAGCACGTCTGCCCCTCGGGGAAGACGACCTCGTGGCCCAGCCGCCGCAGCAGCTTCACGGTGGCCTTGACCGCCTGCGGGAACATCGCGTCCCCCAGGCAGGTGGCCATCACGGCGATCCTCACAGCGCTCCCGTCCTCACGCGTTCCCCGCGGGGAGCGTAGGTCGTCGTCTCGTGCGTGTCGCGCACCAGGGCGCGCAGGTCCTCCAGCGAACCGGACAGGTCCCCGTGGGCGCGGGCCTGCACCAGGACGTTGCCCAGGGCGGTGGCCTCCACCGGCCCGGCCACCACCGGCAGCCCGCACGCGGCGGCCGTCAGCTCGCACAGGAGCGCGTTGCGCGCGCCACCGCCGACGAGGTGCACGGCGTCCACCTCGTGCCCGGACAGCCGCACCGCGTCGGCCACCGCGCGCGCGAACGCCTGCGCCAGGCTCTCCACGACGCAGCGCACCACCTCGGCCTTCGCCGTGGGGGCGCGGTGACCGGCCTCCTCGGCGGCGGCCTGCACGCGGGCCACCATGGGCCCGGGCGGCAGGAACCGCGCGTCGTCGATGTCGACGAGCGGGCCGCCGGCGGGCACCTGGGCGGCGGCGGCCAGCAGCGCGGGCAGGTCCTGCTCGCCCTCGCTGCTCGTCCACTCCGCCAGGCACTGCTGCAGCACCCACAGGCCCATGACGTTGCGCAGGTACCGGATGCGGCCGTCCACACCGCGCTCGTTGGTGAAGTTCGCCGCGAACGACTCCGCCGAGAGCACGGGCCGTTCCAGCTCCACGCCCACCAGGCCCCAGGTGCCGCAGGCGACGTAGGCGAAGCGCTCGTCGCGCGCCGGCACCGCCACGACCGCGGAGGCGGTGTCGTGCGAGCCGACGGCGACCAGGCGCACCGACCCGGGCAGGCCGGTCTCGGCGAGCACCTCCGAGCGCAGGCCCCCGAGCACCGTGCCGGGTTCGTGCACCGGCGGCAGCAGCGCCGGGTCGATGCCGGCGAGCTCCACCAGGTCCGGTGCCCACCGGCCGGTGCGCACGTCGGCCAGGCCGGTGGTGGAGGCGTTGGTGGCCTCCGCGCCGCGGTGGCCGGACAGCCAGTACCCGAGCAGGTCGGGCACCAGCAGCAGCTGCGCGGCCGAGCCCAGCAGGGACTCCTCCGCCTCGGCGACGAGCTGGTAGATCGTCGTGAACGGCAGGTGCTGCAGGCCGTTGCGCTCGTACAGCCGCTGCGCGGGGACCCGCTGGAACACCTGCTCGGCCACGCCCTCGGTGCGCGAGTCGCGGTAGTGCCGCGGGGTGCCCAGCAGGGCGCCCTCGCGGGTCAGCAACCCGTAGTCCACCGCCCAGGTGTCCACCCCGACGGTGCGGGCGGCCGCACCGCCGGGCGTGCGGGCGGCGCGGCCGAGCCCGGCCAGCACCTCGCGCCACAACCCGACGGCGTCCCAGTGCAGGCGCCCGGCCACCTCCACGCCGCCGTTCCAGAAACGGTGCACCTCGGTCAGCTCCAGCCGGCCCGGCGCCGCCGAGCCGAGCATGACGCGGCCGCTGGAGGCGCCGAGGTCGACGGCGACGTGCGTGCTCACGGGGTCCCCGTCCTCCTCAGCGCAGGAACGCGGCGGCGACGCCGGCGTCCACGGGCACGTGCAGACCGGTGGTGTGCGAGAGTTCCCCGCCGGTCAGGACGAACACGGCGTTGGCGACGTGCTCGGGCAGCACCTCGCGCTTGAGCAGGGTGCGCTGGGCGTAGAACTCGCCCAGCTCCTCCTCGGGGATGCCGTACGTCTTGGCGCGCTGAGCGCCCCAGCCGCCGGCGAAGATGCCCGAGCCGCGCACGACGCCGTCGGGGTTGATGCCGTTGACCTTGACGCCGTGCTCGCCCAGCTCGGCGGCCAGCAGGCGCACCTGGTGGGCCTGGTCGGCCTTCACCGCCGAGTAGGCGATGTTGTTCGGGCCGGCGAACACGGAGTTCTTGGAGGAGATGTAGACGATGTCGCCGCCCAGGCCCTGCGCGATGAGGACCTTCGCGGTGGCCTGGGAGACGAGGAACGACCCCTTGGCCATGACGTCGTGCTGCAGGTCCCAGTCCTTCTCGGTGGTCTCCATCAGCGGCTTGGAGATCGACAGGCCCGCGTTGTTCACGACGAGGTCGAGCCCGCCGAACGCCAGCACCGCCTCGTCGACGGCGGCGGCCACGGCGGCCGCGTCCGAGACGTCCGCGGCCACGCCCACGGCCACGTCGGCGCCCTTGGAACCAGCGATCTCCGCCGCGGCGGCCTGCGCCTTGGCGAGGTCCAGGTCGGCGACGACGACGCAGGCGCCCTCGGCGGCCAGGCGGGTCGCGATGGCCTTGCCGATGCCGGAGGCCGCGCCGGTCACCAGCGCGATGCGGGTGGCCAGCGGCTTCGGCTTCGGCATGCGCGCCAGCTTGGCCTCCTCCAGCGCCCAGTACTCGATGCGGAACTTCTCCGACTCCTCGATGGGGGAGTAGCTGGAGATCCCCTCGGCGCCGCGCATGACGTTGATCGCGTTGACGTAGAACTCGCCGGCCACGCGCGCGGTCTGCTTGTCCTTGCCGAAGGAGAACATGCCCACGCCGGGCACCAGCACGATGAGCGGGTCCGCGCCGCGCATCGCGGGGGAACCGGCGCTGGCGTGCCGGTCGTAGTAAGCCTGGTAGTCCGCGCGGTACTCCTCGTGCAGCTCGGCCAGGCGCGCGGTGATCTCCTGCACCGACGCGGTCGCCGGCAGGTCCACCACGAGCGGCTTGACCTTGGTGCGCAGGAAGTGGTCCGGGCAGGAGGTGCCCAACGCGGCCAGGCGCGGGTGCTGCTCGCGGGCCAGGAAGTCCAGGACCACCTCGGAGTCGGTGTAGTGACCGACCTGCGGCTTGTCCTGCGAGGCGATCCCGCGGACCACCGGGGCCAGTGCCGCGGCCTTCGCCCGCCGCTCGCCCTCCGGCAGGGCGGCGTAGCCGTCCAGCACCGCACCGAAGGGCTCGGGCACGCAGTTCGCCTCGATGTACGCGGTGGCGGTCTCGATGATCCAGCGGGAGTTGGCCTCGGCCTCGGCGCTGGTGGCGCCCCAGGCGGTGATGCCGTGCCCGCCGAGGATCGTGCCGACCGCCTGCGGGTTGGCCTCCTTGATCGCGGCGATGTCCAGGCCGAGCTGGAAACCGGGCCGGCGCCACGGCACCCAGACGACCTTGCCCTCGAAGATCGTCTCGGTGAGCTTCTCGCCGTCCACCGCGCAGGCGATCGCGATGCCGGCGTCGGGGTGCAGGTGGTCCACGTGCGCGGCATCGACCAGCGCGTGCATCGCGGTGTCGATGGAGGGGGCGGCGCCGCCCTTGCCGTGCAGGCAGTAGTCGAACGCGGCGACCATCTCGTCCTCGCGCTCCACGCCCGGGTAGACGTCGCGCAGCGCGCGCAGGCGGTCCAGGCGCAGCACCGCCAAGCCCTTCTCCTGCAGGGTCCCCAGGTCGCCGCCGGAGCCCTTGACCCACAGCAGCTCGACGCCCTCGCCGGTCACCGGGTCCACCGCGGTGCCCTTGGCGGAGGTGTTGCCGCCGGCGTAGTTGGTGAACCGCGGGTCCGCGCCCAGGGCGTGCGAGCGCGCGAGCAGCTGCTCGACGGCCTCGTTCGTCGTGGTGTTCGTCATGTCGTTCAGGCTCCCCATCCCGCCTGCTGGCCGCCGATGCGCTCGGCGGCGATCCTGTCCGCGTAGCCCGACGCCTTGAAGGCGGCCATCGGGTCGGCCGCCAGGCCCATCGACTCGCGCAGCTGGGCCAGCAGCGGGCGCACGTCGGTGTGGTAGGCGTCCATGAACACGTCGTTGGCGGCCAGCACGTCACCGGCCTGCTGCGCCGCGCGCAGCGCCTCGCGGTCCACCAGCAGCGCCTTGGCGGTGGCCTGCTGCACGTTCGTCACCGAGCGGATCTGCCCGGGGATCTTCTCCTCGATGTTGTGGCACTGGTCGAGCATGAAGTTCACGCCCGAGTCCGGCCGCAGCGCGTCCGAGCGCACGATCTCGTACATGATCCGGAACAGCTGGAACGGGTCCGCGGCGCCGGCCATGAGGTCGTCGTCGGCGTAGAAGCGCGAGTTGAAGTCGAAGGCGCCCAGACGGCCCGCGCGCAGCAGCTGCACGACGATGAACTCGATGTTCGTGCCGGGCGCGTGGTGGCCGGTGTCCAGGACGACCTTGGCCTTCTCGCCCAGCGCCGTGCAGTGCAGCAGGGAGGTGCCCCAGTCGGGGATGTCGGTGGAGTAGAAGGCCGGCTCGAAGAACTTGTACTCCAGCACCATGCGGTGGTCGTCGTCCAGGAGCGCGTACACCTGCTGCAGGGACTCGGCGAGGCGGTCCTGGCGGTCGCGCAAGTCGTCCTGGCCCGGGTAGTTCGTGCCGTCGGGCAGCCAGACCTTCAGCTCCTTGGAGCCGGTGGCGCGCATGACGTCGACGCACTGGGCGTGGTGGGCGACGGCCTTGGCGCGCACCTTCGCGTCCGGGTGCGTCAGGGAGCCGAGCTTGTAGTCGTCGTCCTGGAAGAGGTTGGAGTTGATCATGCCGATCGTCACGCCGTTGTCGGCGGCGTGGGCGGCGAGCTTGCCGTAGTCGTCGACCAGGTCCCACGGGATGTGCAGGGACACGCGCGGCGCGATGCCGGTGTACCGGTGCACCTGGGCCGCGTCGCTGATCTTCTCGAAGGGGTCGCGCGGCGTGCCGGGGGTGCTGAACACCTTGAACCGGGTGCCGGAGTTGCCGAACGCCCACGAGGGCAGCTCGATCGTCTGCTGCCGCAGGGCGGCCAGGACCGTGTCGGTCGATGTCATGGGGACCTCACTCCATCGGGGGCGGAAGCACCGTAGCCCTATTTTGACACGTTTCACAAGGGGGTGGGCGGACACCGGCCGGGAGGAGCGGTGACGCCAGGGCACCAGGCGCGCCGTAGAGGTGAGCACCACGGCTTCGGACCCCACCCGCGAGACGTCCAGTGACCTTCCGTGAGCTGCTGACCTGGGAAAACGCCTTCCTGATGCCGGACGGAGCACATCGGCGCCGAGTGCTTGACGCCCCGCCCGCGTGCTCCTACCTTCGAGCTCGAGTCACCCTTGAAACGTCTCACCAATCCCGCGAACACCCCGCCCACCGCTCCCCGGAGCGGTCGTCTCGATGAGGAGACCCCGTGGCACGTCGACGCACCCCCACCCGATCCCGGGCGCTGAGCGGACTGGCCGCGCTCGCCCTGGCTCCCCTCGCCCTCACCGCCTGCAGCGCCGGAAGCCTGGGTTCGTCCAGCGGCGACGAGGGCGGTGGCACCACCATCACCTGGTTGACCGGCAGCGATGAGACCGCCCAGGCCACCGCGACCTCCATCGTCGAGGCGTTCGAAGCGGCCAACCCCGACATCCAGGTCGAGCTCGACGGGCGCCCCGCCGGCGGCGAGGGCGACAACCTCGTCAAGACCCGCCTGCAGACCGGCAGCATGCCCGACGTCTTCGACTACAACTCCGGCTCGCTCTTCCAGCAGATCGCCCCCGAGAAGAACCTCGCGCCGCTGGGCGAGGACGTCGTGGGCGCCGTCGACGACGCCTACCTGCCGCAGGTCTCCGTCGGGGACACCGTCCACGGCGTCCCGTACGGGACGGCCTTCGGCGGCGGGGTCATGTACAACATGGACGTCTACGAGCAGCTCGGCCTGCAGGTGCCGAAGACGTGGGCGGAGTTCGCCGCCAACAGCGAGGCGATCAAGGCGGCCGGCATCGCGCCGGTGATCCAGACCTACGGCGAGACGTGGACCTCGCAGCTGTTCGTGCTGGGCGACTTCCACAACGTGGCCGCCGCCAACCCCGACTGGGCGGAGCAGTACACCGCCGGCCAGGCCAAGTACGCCACGGACCCCGCGGCGGTGCGGGGTTTCGAGCACCTGCAGGAGGCCCACGAGAAGGGCTGGCAGAACACCGACTTCGCGTCCGCGGAGCTCGAGGACGGGATGCGCAAGCTGGCGGCGGGCGAGGGGGCGATGTACCCCATCCTCTCCGGCAACATCACCACCCTGCTCGGCGTGGACCCGACCGCCGGTGACCGCATCGGCTTCTTCGCCCTGCCGGGGGAGGACGCGTCGACCAACGGGCTGACCGCCTGGTACCCCAACGGGGTCTACATCCCGAAGACGACGTCCGGCGCACAGCTCGAGGCGGCGGAGAAGCTGCTGGCCTTCATCGCCAGCCCCGAGGGGTGCGAGGCGCAGACCCAGGCGTCCCCGCCCACCGGTCCCTACCTCGTCGAGGGCTGCGAACTGCCCGAGGACGTTCCGCAGGTGACCAAGGACGTGCAGGCGTACTTCGACGCGGACGCGCAGTCCCCGGCGCTGGAGTTCCTCTCCCCGGTCAAGGGCCCGGCCCTGGAGCAGATCACCGTCGAGGTGGGCTCGGGCATCCGCTCCGCCGCCGACGGCGCGGCCCTGTACGACCAGGACGTCGAGAAGCAGGCGCAGCAGCTCGGTCTCGAGGGCTGGTGAGTCGTTGACCCCGCCCGTCCCCGGTGCAGCGTGCGCCGGGGACGGGCCCGCGGAAGGAGGTTGTCGAGGTGTCGACGACGATCAGCTCAACCGGAACCGCGAGCCGGGTGCGGCGCGCCCCCGCTGCCCGCCGAGGTGGCGCGCGGCACAGCCCGTACCCGGGGTGGTTCTACCTGCCCGCCGCGATCGTCTACGCGGTGCTCTTCCTCGTGCCGACCCTGCTCTCGTTCTACTTCGCCCTGACCCGCTGGACGATCTTCGACAGCGAGTTCATCGGGTTCGGCAACTTCGTGCAGTTCTTCCAGGAGCCGGCGCTGGTCAAGGGCTTCACCAACACCTTCGTCTACGCGGTGGTCACCTCCGGTGCCAAGGTGGTCCTCGGGCTCGCGCTGGGGATGCTGCTGACCAGCCAGATCGTGGGGCGCGGGTACCTGCGCGCGGTGGTGTTCTTCCCGGTGCTGGTCTCCTCCGTGGGTGTCGGGATCACGTTCCAGGTGCTGATGAACCCGACCAAGGGCGCGATCAACTCCGCGCTGGGGGTCTTCGGCATCGACGGGCCCGGCTGGCTGGTCGATCCGTCGCTGGCGCTGTTCTCGGTGGCGATGGTGGACGTGTGGAAGGGGGTGGGGCTGGCCACGTTGATCTACATGGCCGGGATCGTCTCGATCCCGAAGGAGTACTACGAGGCCGCCAAGGTCGACGGGGCGGGCTCGTGGACGCTGTTCCGCAACGTGATCTTCCCGTTGTCGTGGCCGGCGACCTCCACCGTGATCACCCTCTCGCTCATCGGGGGTCTGCGCTCCTTCGACCTGATCTGGGCGATGACGCGGGGCGGGCCGGGCTTCACCTCGGACGTGATCGCTTCTGTGATCTACAAGCAGTACCAGGCCGGCTTCTACGGCCTGTCCACCGCCGGCAACGTGATCCTCTTCATCGCCGTCACTGCCATCGTCCTGCCGCTGACGCGGTTCCTGGCCCGCAAGGAGGTCGAACTGTGAGCTCCACCGTCAGCCCCGCCGGGGCGCTGAACCCGCGCTCTCGACCCGGCTCCAGGGCAGAGGTGGACCCCCAGGGGTCACCTGCCGGTGGTGGGCGCGTCGGTGGCCCGCGCGCGGCGTTGTACCGCTACGGGGTGGGGACCTTGGCGATCCTCGTCAGCGTCGTCGTCTTCATCGTCCCCTTCGCCTTCATCCTGCTGGTGGCGGCCATGGACGCGCAGCAGGCCAGCGAGTTCCGCTTCGCGTGGCCGCGCGACTTCCAGTTGTGGCAGAACCTCGTGGACGTGGTTCAGACGCGCGACTACATCATCGTCATCGCCTTCATCAACTCCACGGTCCTCACCGTGGCGTCGGTGACGCTGATGGTGGTGTTCGGCTCGATGGTCGCGTTCGTGCTGCAGCGCCGCGCCAGCCGGTGGACGGGGTTCATCAACTTCCTGGTGCTGGCGGGGTTGATCATGCCGCCGGCGGTGGTGCCCACCATCTGGGTGCTGCAGCGTGTCGGGCTGTTCGCCACGATGCCGGGGTTGATCCTGGTGGAGGTCGCGTTCGGGATCTCCTTCACGATCCTGCTGTTCAGGGCGTTCATCTCCACGATCCCGCGCGAGCTGGACGAGGCGGCGGTCCTGGACGGTGCCGGGCCGTTGCGCCTGTTCTTCCGGGTGATCCTGCCCCTGTTGCGCCCGGTGCTGGTCACGGTGGTGCTGGTGCAGTCGGTGGCGGTGTTCAACGACTTCCAGACGCCGTTGTACTTCCTGCCCGGCGACGCGGGCGCGACGGTGCAGTTGACGTTGTTCAACTTCCAGAGCCAGAACCTGTCCAGCTACAACCTGCTGTTCGCGGACATCTTGCTGATCACGATCCCGATGCTGCTGCTGTACCTGTTCTTCAACCGCCAGATCGTCGCCGGCATGACCTCCGGCGCCGTCAAGGGCTGAACACCACCACCTCCGCCGCCCCGGTCTCAGCGAACGGAACCCGATGCCCCACCGCACCGACGTCGTCGTCACCGACCTGCGCGCCGAGCACGGCGTGCCGTTGCTCGGGCTGGGGACCTCCCGGCCACGGTTGTCCTGGACCGCCGGGGCGACCGGGGAGCCCTCTCCCGAGTGGGAGCAGGGCGCCTACGAGGTGCGCGTGACCCCCTTGCCGCCGGCGCCCCGGGCGGGGGAGGAGTCGTGGTCCAGCGGCCGCATCGACTCCGGCGACAGCGTGCTGGTCCCGTGGCCGGCGCCGCCGCTGCGCTCCCGGGAGCGGGTTCGGGTGGAGGTCCGCCTCTGGGGGGCCGAGGACCCGGAACCCACGCCGTTCAGCCCTCCGCTGGTCGTGGAGACCGGGCTCCTGGACCCCTCCGACTGGGTGGCCGTGCCCGTCGGCCCCGACTGGGACGAGGACCCCGACACCGACCACCGCCCCGCGCTGCTGCGCCGGCAGTTCTCCCTGCCCGGGCCGGTCGCGCGGGCCCGCCTGCACGTCACCGCGCACGGCCTGCACGAGGTGGAGCTCAACGGCTCCCGGGTCGGCGACGAGGTGCTGGCGCCGGGGTGGACCAGCTACGCGCACCGGCTGCGCTACCGCACCCACGACGTGACGCACCTGCTGCGCGAGGGCGACAACGCGCTCGGCGCGTGGCTGGCGGACGGCTGGTACCGCGGCCGCTACGGCGTCCGCGGTGGCAACCGCAACCTGTACGGCGAGCGCACCGCGCTGATCGCGCAACTGGAGGTCGACCTCGCCGACGGGCACCGCGTCGTGGTCGCCACCGGGCCGGGGGAGGACGGGCACGGCTGGCGGGCTGCGCACGGCCCGCTCCTGGCCAGCAGCCTGTACGAGGGCGAGCACCACGACGCGCGCCTGGCCGTTGCGGGTTTCTCCACGCCCGGCTTCGACGACTCCGGCTGGGCGGGGGTGCGCAGCTACGAGCGCGACCCGGCGACCCTGGTGGCTGCCGAGGGCCCGCCGGTGCGCTGCACGCAGGAGGTGCTCCCCGTCGCGGTGCTCACCAGCCCGTCGGGCGCCACGGTCCTGGACTTCGGGCAGAACCTCACCGGCCGCCTGCGCATCCGGGTGCGCGGGCGCGCGGGCGAGCGGGTGCAGCTGCGCCACGCCGAGGTCCTGCAGGACGGGGAGCTGTACACGCGCCCGCTGCGCACCGCGGCAGCGACCGACACCTACGTCCTGGCCGGCTCCCCGGAGGGTGAGGTGTGGGAGCCGCGCTTCACGATGCACGGTTTCCGCTACGCGGAGGTCACCGGCTGGCCCGGACGCCTGCACGAGGGCGACGTGGTGGCCAGGGTCCACCACTCGGACATGGCACGCACCGGCTGGTTCTCCTGCTCGGACGAGCGGCTGAACCGGTTGCACGAGAACGTGGTGTGGAGCATGCGCAGCAACTTCGTGGACATCCCCACCGACTGCCCGCAGCGCGACGAGCGCCTGGGCTGGACCGGTGACATCCAGGTCTTCGCCCCCACCGCGTCCTTCCTCTACGACGTCAGCGGCTTCCTCGCGTCCTGGTTGCGCGACGTGGCCGCCGAGCAACTGCCCGACGGAACCGTGCCCTGGTACGTGCCTGACATCCCCGGGGGGCCGCGGTGGACGCCTGCGCGCCCCGGTGCGGTCTGGGGCGACGTCGCGGTGCTGACCCCGTGGGTCCTGCACCAGCGCTACGGGGACGTCGGCGTCCTGCGCGCGCAGTACGACAGCGCCAAGGCGTGGGTGGACCTGGTCGAGCGCCTGGCCGGTCCGGGCCGGTTGTGGAACACCGGCCTGCAGCTGGGCGACTGGCTGGACCCGGCCGCACCACCGGACGACCCCGCCGACGCGCGCACCGACAAGTACCTGGTGGCCACCGCCTACTTCGCGCACTCCGCCCGCACACTGTCCCGGATCGCGACCGTCCTGGGCGAGCACGAGGACGCCGAGCGCTACGGCACCCTCGCCGACGAGGTGCGCGACGCGTTCACCGCCGAGCACCTGCGACCCGGTGGGCGGCTGAGCAGCGACGCGCAGACCGCCTACGCCCTGGCGATCGTCTTCGACCTGCTGCCCGGGGGCGAGCGCGTCGCCGCGGGACGGCGGCTGGCCGAGCTGGTCGCCGAGGACGACAACCGGGTCGCCACCGGGTTCGCAGGGGTGAACCTCGTCACCGACGCGCTGACCCTGACCGGCCACGACGCCACGGCGTACGCGCTGCTGACCGAGACCGGCTGCCCGTCCTGGCTGTACCAGGTGGCGATGGGCGCCACCACGACGTGGGAGCGCTGGGACTCCATGCTCCCGGACGGCACCGTCAACCCCGGGCAGATGACCAGCTTCAACCACTACGCCCTGGGTTCGATCGCCGACTGGATGCACCGGGCCCTGGCGGGCCTGGCACCTGCCGAACCCGGGTTCCGGCGCCTGCTGGTGCGCCCGCGCCCCGGCGCCGGCCTGACGTCGGCTTCCGCGCGGCACGAGACGCCGTACGGACCGGCCTCGGTGAGCTGGCGCCGCGACGGTGAGCGGCTCGTCGTCGACGTCGACGTCCCGCTGGGGGCGCGCGCCGAGATCGACCTGCCCGGCAGGCCGGTCAGCGAGGTCGGTGCCGGGCGGCACCGCTTCGAGGCCACCGCCACTCCCACCCCGGCGAGCTCACCCGCCTGAAGCGCGCCCGGCCTGGACCACCCGATCGCCCCACCACGCACGGAGGAACGATGCCCACCTGGCACGCGACGATGATCGCCGCCGACGCCGACCACGACGGGGCCCCGCTGCTGCGGCGCCGCTTCACCCTCGACACCGGCCACGGCGAGGTGGAGCGCGCCGTGCTGCACGTGAGCGCCCGCGGTGTCGTCGAGGCCCACCTCGACGGTGCGCCCGTGAGCGACGACGTCCTCAGCCCCGGCTGGAGCAGCTACGAGTGGCGCCTGCGGTACCGCAGCCACGACGTCACCGGTGCCCTGGCCGGCGGCGGCGAGCACGTCCTCGGCCTGGCCCTGGGCAACGGCTGGTCGCGCGGCCGGCTCGGCTGGAGCGGGCGGGGCGCCTTCTACGGCGAGGACCTGGGCGGTTTCGCGCAGCTGGAGGTGACCTTCGCCGACGGGCACACCCAGCTGGTCGTCACCGACGAGAGCTGGCAGTCGCACGCCTCGGCGATCACCGCCAACGACCTGTACGACGGGCAGAGCATCGACGCGCGTCGCCTGGACCCTGCCTGGTCCACCGTGGAGGGCTCGAACGAGGGCTGGGGCGGGGTGCGTGCCCTGGAGTTCGACACCGCCGTGCTCACCGAGCACGTCGGCCCGCCGGTGCGCCGCCAGGAGGTGCTGCCCGCGCAGCGGGTCTGGACCTCCCCGTCCGGCAGGACCCTGGTCGACTTCGGGCAGAACCTGGTGGGCTGGCTGCGCTTCACCGTGCGCGGCGAGGCGGGCAGCACCATCACGATCCGGCACGCGGAGGTGCTGGAGGACGAGGAGCTCGGGACCCGGCCGCTGCGCAGCGCGAAGGCCACGGACACCTTCACCCTCTCCGGCAGCGAAGACGTCTTCGAGCCCACGTTCACCTTCCACGGCTTCCGCTACGCCGAGGTCGACGGCTGGCCCGGTGAGCTGCGCGCCGAGGACCTCGAAGCGGTCGTGGTGCACTCGCAGCTGCGCCGCACGGGCGAGTTCGAGTGCTCGAACGACCTCGTGAACCAGCTGCACCGCAACGTGGTCTGGGGGCTGAAGGGGAACTTCCTGGACGTGCCCACCGACTGCCCGCAGCGCGACGAGCGCCTGGGCTGGACCGGGGACCTGGCGGCGTTCGCGCCGACCGCGGCGTACCTGTTCGACGTGAAGGACTTCCTGCGCGACTGGATGCGCGACCTGGCCGTCGAGCAGCGCGCGCAGGACGGACTGGTGCCGTTCGTCGTCCCGGACGTGCTGAAGTTCATGGAGCACCCGCCGGAGTTCCCCGACCCCGACAGCACCGCGGTGTGGTCGGACGTGGCCGTCTGGCTGCCGTGGGCGCTGCACCAGGCGTACGGCGACGACGAACTGCTGGCCGAGCACTACCCGGCGATGACCGCCCACGTCGACCGGGTCGCGACCCTGCTCTCGCCCACCGGTCTGTGGGACACCGGTTTCCAGTTCGGCGACTGGCTGGACCCGGACGCGCCGCCGGACGAGCCCGCCGCCGCCAAGGCCGACAAGGGAGTGGTGGCCACCGCGTGCGCGTACCGCAGCGCCCGCACGACCGCGGACGCCGCCCGGGTCCTGGGGCACGAGCAGGACGCCGAGCGCTTCGACGCCCTCGCGGACCGGCTGCGATCCGCCTTCGGTGAGCACTACGTCGACGCGCAGGGCCGGGTGCTCAGCGACTGCGCCACCGTGTACGCGCTTGCCGTCGAGTTCGGGCTGCTGGAGGGTGAGCAGCGCGCCTGGGCGGGGCAGCGGCTCGCGGAACTGGTCGAGGAGGCCGGGTACCGCGTCTCCACCGGTTTCGCCGGCACCCCGTACGTGACCGGCGCGCTGAGCTCCACCGGGCACCTGGACGCCGCGTACCGGCTGCTGCTGGAGGAGCAGTGCCCGTCCTGGCTGTACCCGGTGACGATGGGCGCCACCACGATCTGGGAGCGCTGGGACTCGATGCTGCCCGACGGCTCCATCAACCCCGGGGAGATGACGAGCTTCAACCACTACGCCCTGGGTGCGGTCGCCGACTGGATCCACCGCACCGTCGCCGGGCTGGCACCGCTGGAACCGGGCTACGCCCGCTCGCTGATCGCCCCGCAGCCCGGCGGGGGCCTGACGTGGGCGCGGGCGAGCCTGGACACCCCGCACGGCGAGCTCGCGGTGCACTGGCGCCAGGGCGACGCCGGCCTGGAGGCGGAGGTCACCGTCCCGGCCGGCACCACCGCCGTGCTGCGCCTGCCCGGGCAGGCCGAGCGCGAACTGCCCGCGGGCACCCACCACGTGACGACGCCCGCCACGGTGTCCTGAGCCGCCGGAGAGTGAGCGTTGACCTCCACGCCGGTCCCGCCCGGCGCCGACCTGGCGCCCGGGCGGGACCCCGGCCTGGCACCCTTGTCCGTCGTGGCGACGGTCAAGGAGGTCGCTCAGCGGGCCGGGGTCTCGCTGGGCACGGTGAGCAACGTCCTCAACCGCCCCGAGGTCGTCTCCGACGCGCTGCGTTCCCGGGTGGAGCAGGCCATCGCCGAGCTCGGGTTCGTGCGCAACGAGTCGGCCCGTCAGCTGCGGGCCGGGGTCAGCCGGACGATCGCCGTGGTGCTGCTCGACGTGGCCAACCCGTTCTTCACCGACGTCGTCGCCGGTGCGGAGGAGGTCGCCGAGCGCCACGGGGCGCTCGTGGTGCTGTGCAACAGCGCCAACGACGCGCAGCGGGAGGCGCGCCACCTGCAGCGGCTGCAGCAGCAGCGGGTCCTGGGGGTGCTGCTCAGCCCGGTGCGCGACGAGCCGACCCCGGCCCTGGAGTCCGTGCGCTCCCACGGCACCCCCGTGGTGCTCGTCGACCGCGGTGCACCCACCGCGGAGAACTCCTCGGTGGCGGTGGACGACGTCCTCGGCGGGCGCCTGGCCGGCGAGCACCTGCTGGAGCGCGGGCACCGCCGGATCGCCTTCATCGGCGACGCGGCCGGGTTGCGGCAGGTCGACGACCGCCTGGCCGGGTTGCGGCAGGCCGTCGGGGCGGTCGCCGCCGTGGACGCCGTGATCGCCAGCGGGCTGACGGTGCGCGCCGGCTCGCAGGCCGCGGCGGCGCTGTTCGCCGGTGACGCACCGCCCACGGCGGTCTTCTGCGCCAACGACCTCCTGGCCCTGGGGGTGCTCAACGAGTGCGTGCGCCGCGGGGTGCGGGTGCCCCACGAGCTGGCGATCGTCGGGTACGACGACATCGGCTTCGCCGCCACGGCAGCGGTGCCGCTGTCCTCCGTGCGCCAGCCGCGCGAGGTGCTGGGGCGCACCGGGGTGGAGCTGCTGCTGGCGCAGGTGGAGGGCCGCCCGGCCCGGCAGCTGGTGTTCGAGCCCGAGATCGTGGTGCGCCGTTCCAGCGACCGCAGGGTGGGCGGCTGACCCGCAGCCCGTTCAGCGCGCCGGCGCGGCGGTGCTGGCCCGCACCCGCAGGTCGACGGCCAGGTCCATGCGCGGGGCGGCCGGTGCGACTCCGTCGGCCAGCGCCAGCAGCAGCGTGGTGGCGGCCTCGGCCATCTCGTGCAGCGGCTGGTGGACGGTGGTCAGCTCCGGCCCGACCCACTGCGCCGCGGGCAGGTCGTCGTACCCGACGACGGACAGCTCCCCGGGCACTCCCACGCCCAGGTCGCGGGCGGCGCGCAGGACCCCGAAGGCCATGAGGTCGTTGCAGGCGAACACCGCGGTCGGCCGGTCCGGTGCGGCCAGCAGCTCGCGGGCGATGCGCAACCCGCCCTCGACGGAGAAGTCGCCGGTGCGCACCAGCTCCTCCCGGTAGGGGACCCCGGCCTCCAGCAGGGCGTCGCGGTAGCCCCCCAGGCGGGCCCGGCTGCAGAAGGTGTCCAGCGGGCCGGTGACGACGGCGACGTCCCGGTGCCCCAGCTCCAGCAGGTGGCGGGTGGCGAGCAGGCCGCCGTGGTAGTTCGCCGACCCGACGGAGGGCACCGACGGGTCGACCTCGCCGATGGGGTCGATGATGACGTGGGGGATGCCGCGGGCGACCAGCTGGGTGCGCTGGGCGTCCTCGAGGTCGGAGAAGACCATCAGGACGCCGGCGGGCCGGCGGGCCAGCACGCTCGTGAGCCACTCCTGGCGGGGGCGGTGCGCGCCGAGGCACTCGGACAGGACGACCTCGACCCCCGCGGGGCGGGCGGTGCGCTCCACGCCGCGGATCACCTCCACGGCCCAGGGGTTGCCGAGCTCGTTGAAGACCAGGTCGATGAGCCGGGGGCCGGTGGGTGCGGCGCTGCGGCGGCGCTGGCGGTAGCCGTGCTGGGAGATGACCCGTTCCACGCGCGCACGAGTGCTGTCGGCGACGTCGTCGCGGCCGTTGACCACTTTCGAGACGGTGGGCACGGAGACCCCCGCCTCGGCTGCGAGCTGGGCCATGGTCACGCGGGGCGGGGCCACGTCGTCTCCTCCGGGGTCGTCGGCACGCCGCACAGCCTGCCGTGTCGCGGTCCGTTCCACTGTCCACCTGCGTGGACAGTGTCGACGTCGTTGACGCTGCGGGGTGCGGCTCTCTAGTCTCGAAGATGTCGGCGCGGAGCCGAAAGTTTCGACTGGAGGCAATGGTGCCCTACGGACAGCAGCACGGCCAGGGCTTCCCCTGGTTCGCCGGCGGCGAGCCCTGCTGGCTGCCCGCCCGCCGCGCGGCCCGCCTCGCCACCGCGCCCACCACCGTCCTCGGCGACGACCCCGTCACCGCGACGCTGCGCGAGGACCTGCAGGTCCTCGCGGCGGACGCGGGCGCGGAGACGTCCGACGGGCGGCGTCTCGTCGTCGGCGCCCTGGCGGAGCTGAGCGCGCAGCACCTCGGCCCGGTGCTCGCCGGCGCGCTGGCGGGCACCGACGTGCCCGCCGGCGAAGGTTTCGCCGTCCTGGCCCGCGGCGGCGAGGTCCTGCTGACCGCCGCGCGCCCCGCCGGGCTGCGGCACGGGCTGGGCTGGCTGACCCGCCGGTTCCCCGGCGGCTGGCCCGACGCCGACGTCACCCACGTCGAGGAACCCCGCGTGGACCTGCGAGTGCTGGACCACTGGGACAACATGACCGACGGCCCCATGGGCGTCGTCGAGCGCGGCTACGCCGGCGGATCGCTCTTCTTCGCCGACGGCCGCGTCCGCACCGGTGCCGCCGACCTGGCCCGGGTGCGCGACTACGCGCGCCTGGTCTCCTCCCTCGGCGTCAACGCCGTGTGCCTGAACAACGTCAACGTGCACGCCACCGAGGCGCACCTGCTGGACGAGCACCTCGGCGACCTCGCCCACCTCGCGGCGCTCCTGGACGCCCACGGCGTGCGCACCCTGCTGAGCGTCGACTTCTCCGCACCGATGTCCCTGGGCGGGCTGGACACCGCCGACCCCCTCGACGAGCGCGTCGCCGCGTGGTGGACCGGGACGACGAAGCGGGTCGCGACCAGCCTGCCCGGTTTCGGCGGGTACGTCGTCAAGGCCGACTCCGAGAACCGGCCCGGCCCGCACACCTACGGGCGCACCCACGCCGACGGTGCCAACGTGCTGGCCGCGGCGCTCGACCCCTTCGGCGCGGTCGTGTTCTGGCGCTGCTTCGTCTACGACTGCCACCAGGACTGGCGCGACCGCTCCACCGACCGGGCGCGCGCCGCGCACGACCACTTCGCGCCCCTGGACGGCGAGTTCGCCCCCAACGCGGTGCTGCAGGTCAAGAACGGCCCGATGGACTTCCAGGTGCGCGAGCCGGTCTCCCCGCTGCTGGGGGCGCTGCCGCGCACGGGCGTCGCGGTGGAGTTCCAGATCACCCAGGAGTACACCGGTCAGCAGAAGCACCTGTGCCACCTGGGCACCCAGTGGAGCGAGGTGCTGCGCTTCGACCTGAACGCCCACGGCGGCGGCGAGCCGCTGCGGGTCGCGGACGTCGCAACCCGCAGCCGCAGGCGGGGGGGCAGCCCCACCGGGGTCGTCGGCGTCGCCAACGTCGGCACCGACGCCAACTGGACCGGGCACGCGCTGGCGCAGGCCAACCTGTACGCCTTCGGCCGCCTCGCGTGGGACCCCGACCTGGACCCGCGCGAGCTGCTGGGCGAGTGGGTGGAGCAGACGTTCGAGCTGCCCGGCGACCTCGCCGCGGACCTGGTGGAGGTGATGGCCCGCTCGTGGTCGGTGTACGAGTCGTACACCGCCCCGCTCGGCGTCGGCTGGATGGTCCGGCCCGGTCACCACTACGGCCCCGACGTCGACGGCTACGAGTACACCCCGTGGGGGACGTACCACTTCGCCGACCGCGACGGCATCGGGGTGGACCGCACCGTCGCCACCGGGACCGGGTACGCCGCCCAGTACCCGCCGGGGTGGGCCGGCGTCTACGAGGACGCCGCCACCTGCCCGGACGAGCTCCTGCTGTTCTTCCACCACGTGCCCTACACGCACGAGCTGAGCAGCGGGAGCACCGTCGTCCAGCACGTGTACGACACGCACTTCGCCGGTGTCGAGGCCGTCGAGTCGTCCGCCGCCACCTGGGAGCGCATCGCCGCGCACGTCCCCGGTCCCGTCGCGCGCAACGTGACCGAGCGGTTCGAGGAGCAGTTGCGCAGCGCGCGCGAGTGGCGCGACCAGATCAACACCTACTTCTTCCGCAAGTCCGGCGTCCCCGACGCCGCCGGCCGGCGCATCCACTGACGCGCCGGCCCCACGCAGCACCCGCACCACCCGAAGCACTCGACGAGGAGGACGAGATGGCTGTGAGCACCCCGCCGGCCAAGCGGTTGCGCTCGCGCGCGCCGCTGGCCGACGCGGCCGCCGTGCGCGCGCCACGGACCACCTGGCGCAGCGCGCTGCGCAAGGACTGGCGGCTGTACTCGCTGCTGGTCCTGCCGCTGCTGTGGTTCGCCGTGTTCAAGTACCTGCCGATGGCCGGCAACGTCATCGCGTTCCGCCGCTTCACCCCCGGCGGCAGCGTGTTCGGCGAGGAGTGGGTGGGCCTCGACTACGTGCGGATGTTCATCGACGACCCGACCTTCTGGGCCGTCTTCGAGAACACGCTCGTCCTGGGCGCGCTGACCCTGCTCATCGGGTTCCCGGCGCCCATCGTCTTCGCGCTGCTGCTCAACGAGCTGAAGGCCAGGAGGTTCAAGCGGTTCGTGCAGACCGCCTCCTACCTGCCGCACTTCATGTCGATCGTCATCGTGGTCGCGATGATCATGCAGCTGGTCTCGCTGCGCGGCACGATCAACCAGGTCGTCGGCCTCTTCGGTGCCGACCCGGTCAACTTCATCCAGAACCCCGACTGGTTCCGCGCGATCTACGTGACCAGCGACGTCTGGCAGACGATGGGGTGGGGCGCGATCCTCTACCTCGCCGCGCTGACCACGATCGACGACTCGCTGTACGAGGCGGCTCGCATCGACGGGGCCAACCGGTGGCAGCAGACCTGGCACGTGACGCTGCCGGGCATCGCCCCCACCGTGGTCACGCTGCTCATCCTCAACATCGGCAGCTTCCTCGCCGTCGGCTTCGAGAAGGTCCTGCTCCTGCAGAACCCGCTCACCTACGAGACGGGAGACGTCATCTCCACCTACCTCTACCGGGTCGGGCTGCAGTCGAACAGCTTCAGCTACGCGACCGCCATCGGCCTGTTCGAGTCCCTCATCGGCCTGGTCCTCGTCCTGTCGGCGAACGCGGTCTCCCGCCGCGTCGCGGGATCGAGCCTGTGGTGAGCGCGGTCCAGGCGCCGTCGCCGCGCAAGAGCCGCGCCGGCGCCCGCACCCGGAAGCCCACCGTCTCCGTGGTGGCCGACACCCCCGGTCAGCGCCGCTTCAAGGCCTTCGCCGTCGTGCTGCTGTCCCTCGTGGTGGCCGTCACGCTGTACCCCTTCGTGAACGTCCTGGCGCAGTCGTTCAGCGACGCCACCAGCATCGCCGCCGGCAAGGTGAACCTGGTCCCGCGCGGTTTCAACGTGGACACCTACCGGGTCGTGATGAGCGACCGCGACTTCTGGGTCGGGTACCGCAACACGGTCTTCTACACCGTCGTCGCCACCGCGATCTCGATGGTCCTGACGACGTGCTTCGCCTACGCCACCAGCAAGCGCCACCTGAAGGGCCGCAAGGCCTTCATCCTCTTCGCCGTCTTCACCATGTTCTTCAACGGCGGCATCATCCCCAACTACGTCCTCATCACCAGCCTGGGGATGCGCAACACCGTCTGGGCCGTGGTCCTGCCCAGCGCCATCAGCGTCTTCAACGTCCTCGTGATGAAGACCTTCTTCGAGGCCATGCCCGAGGAGCTGGAGGAGGCCGCCTCCATCGACGGGCTGAACACCTACGGCATCCTGCTGCGCATCGTCCTGCCGCTGAGCAAGGCGGTGCTGG
The DNA here is from genome assembly GCF_050871525.1 of Kineococcus auxinigenes. NCBI lineage: Bacteria > Bacillati > Actinomycetota > Actinomycetes > Kineosporiales > Kineosporiaceae > Kineococcus > Kineococcus auxinigenes. The sequence continues at coordinate 25,810 of NZ_JBKBCT010000003.1, forward strand.
CGACGATGCTGCTCTTCTACGCGGTCAGCCACTGGAACTCCTGGTTCCAGGCCTTCCTGTACCTGGACGACAAGGACATGTTCCCGGTCACCATCTACCTGCGGAACATGATCGCCGGGGTGTCCAGCACCGCGTCCTCCGGCGCCGAGGCGTCCGACATCGGCATGATCTCGGCCAACATCCAGTCGGTGACGATGGTCCTCATCGTGCTGCCCATCGTCTGCATCTACCCGTTCATCCAGAAGTACTTCGTGTCGGGCGTCATGCTCGGCTCGGTCAAGCAGTGACACCCCTGCGATCAGCCAGACCCCTGCGAGCAGTGATCCCCCGATCGACGACGATCCTTGGAGCGCACCCCGTGAACCGCACCTCGACCTCCCCGTCCACCCGCACGCTGACCCGCCGCACCACCCTCGCCGGCCTCGTGGCCCTGACCGGCGGCGCCCTGGCCGCCTGCGGCGGTGGCGGCGAGGACGGCGCCGACGTCAGCGACAAGACCACCGGCGCCATGCAGGACTACGACGCCGGCACCGCCTTCAAGGCGACGGCGCCGCTGACGTACACCAGCCTCTTCTCGGACCAGCCCACCTACCCCTTCAAGGAGGACTGGCTCTTCTGGACGGCGCTGAAGGAGAACACCGACGTCGGCCTGGACTTCACCATCGTCCCGGCCAGCGACTACGAGCAGAAGCGCAGCCTCGTCGTCAGCGCCGGCGACTCGCCGATCATCATCCCCAAGACCTACCCGGGCCAGGAGACGCCGTTCGTGGCCTCCGGCGTGGTGCTGCCCGTCAGCGACTACACCGACCTCATGCCGCACTTCCGCGACCAGGTCGAGAAGTGGGACCTGCAGAGCGAGGTCGACACCCTCAAGCAGAAGGACGGCAAGTACTACGTCCTGCCCGGCCTGCACGAGGCGCTGTGGCCGGACTACACCCTCATCGTGCGCACCGACGTCTTCGAGAAGGCCGGCGTGCCGCTGCCCACCAGCTGGGACGAGGTCGAGAGCGCCCTGGCGGCGATCAAGCAGACCGACCCCGGCTCCATCCCGTTCTCCGACCGCTACGAGGGCAAGAGCGTCCTGAACTACGGCGCCGTCTCCTTCGGCACCGTGGGCGGCTGGGGGTACGGCGAGGGCCTGCAGTTCGACGAGGACAACGACGAGTTCGTCTTCGCCGCCGCCACCGACGAGTACAAGTCGATGGTGGAGTACTTCGCCGGTCTGGTGTCGAAGGGCCTGATGGACCCGGAGAGCTTCACCCAGACCGACGACGCGGCCCAGGCGAAGTTCACCAGTGGCCGCTCCTACGCCATCTCGGGCAACTCGCAGGACCCGTCGGTGTACCGGGCGCAGATGGACCAGTCGATCGGCGCAGGCAACTACGCCATCTCCAAGATCGTCGTGCCCTCCGGTCCGGCCGGCGACCTCATCGGCGGCTCCCGCCTGGAGAACGGCATCATGATCTCCGCGGCGGCGGCCGAGCGCGACGACTTCCAGGCGCTGATGCAGTTCATCGACTGGCTGTTCTACAGCGCCGAGGGTCGCGAGTTCGCCAAGTGGGGCGTGGAGGGCACCACCTACACCAAGGACGCCTCCGGCAAGCGCTCCCTGATGCCGGACATCAACTACACCGGGCTGAACCCGGCCGGCACCAAGGACCTGCGCATCGACTACGGCTTCTCGCAGGGCAACTTCTCCTACGGCGGCTCCACCGAGCTGCTGCACTCCATGATGAGCGAGGAGGAGCTGGCGTTCCAGGAGGCCATGACGGCCAAGACGCCCGTGGAGCCGCTGCCGGCGCACCCCTACAGCCAGGTCGAGCAGGAGCAGATCACGTTGCTGGCGAAGCCGCTGCAGGACTTCGTGGACCAGTCCACCCTGCAGTTCATCACCGGCCAGCGCAGCCTGGCCGACTGGGACGCCTACGTCGGCGAGCTGGAGCAGCGCGGGTCCACCCGCTACCTGGAACTGGTGAACAAGGCGTACACCGAGGCGAAGGCGTGAGCCGGGCGTGAGCACCACCCAGCGGCTGACGCCGCACGACGGTCTGCTGTGGCGGGCCTGCGAGGGCGTGCACCGGGCCGTGGTCGTCGAGGCGTGCTTCCTCGCGGCCTGCGCGCCCGGCATCGCGCTCACCGCGGTGCTCGTCCCGGACCCGTCGAACGCACCGCTCTTCGGTGCGGCGGCGCTGCCGCTGGGGCCGGCGCTGGCGGCGGCGCTGCACTGCGCCGACCGCCAGCTCGCCGGCGACGACGACTCCCCGGCCCGCACCTTCTGGCGCGGGTGGCGGCGCAACGCCGCGGACGCGCTGCGCCTGTGGCTGCCGGCGGTCGCCGTGCTGGTCGTGCTCGCCCTGTCGGCCGACGCCGCCGGTGCCGCACCGGGCGGCCAGGTGGTGCGCGGGGTGCTGGCCGCGACCGCTGCCCTGCTCGTCGTGGTGGCGCTCACCGCCCTGGTGATCGCGACCCCGTTCCGGTTCCGCACCCGCGACGCGGCCCGCCTGGCGGTGCACGTGCTGGGCCGCCGGCCGGGCACGGCGCTGGGCGTGGTGGGGCTGCTGGTGCTGGCCGGGGCCCTGGCGCTGACGTCGCTGTGGCTGGCGCTGGCGGCGGCGAGCCTGTGGGTGCTGCTGCTGGCGATGGTGACGCGCGGCGCGGTGCAGCTGGTGGCGGAGGAGTTCACGCAGCAGGACGGGCCCGGCGACGGGACGGATCACGAGGGAGCACGGTGAACGAGGCGAAGATCCGCTACGGCGGCGACTACAACCCCGAGCAGTGGCCGGTCGAGGTGCGCGAGGAGGACCTGCGGCTGTTCGACAAGGCTTCCATCGAGACCCTCACCGTCGGGGTGTTCTCGTGGGGCCTGCTGCAGCGCGACGAGACCACGTACGACTTCTCCGAGCTCGACGACGTCCTGCACCGGCTGCGCGACGCCGGCAAGCAGGTGGTCCTGGCCACGGGCACCGGAGCCCACCCGGCGTGGCTGGCGCGGAAGTACCCCGACGTCACCCGCGTGGACTTCGAGGGCCGCAAGCACGTCTACGGCCAGCGCCACAACGCCTGCCCGAACAGCCCCTCCTTCCACCGGTTCGCCACCGCGTACGTCGAGCAGCTCGCGCAGCGCTACGCGCACCTGGGCAACGTGGTCGCCTGGCACGTGGGCAACGAGTACGGCGGCGCCTGCTACTGCGAGAACTGCGCCGCGGCGTTCCGGGTGTGGCTGCAGCGGCGCTACGGCACCCTGGAGCGCCTCAACGACGCCTGGAACACCACGTTCTGGTCGCACACGATGCACGCGTGGGACGACGTGGTGCCCCCTAACGCCCTCAGCGAGCACTGGCGCGGGCCGAACCACACCGCCTTCCAGGGCATCACGCTGGACTACCTGCGCTTCACCACCGACAGCATGATTTCCTCGTACCTGCAGGAGAAGGAGGTCCTGAACCGGATCACCCCCGGCATCCCGGTCACGACCAACTTCATGGGCGCCTACCGGCCGCTGGACTACCACCGCTGGGCCCCGCACCTGGACTTCGCCTCGTGGGACAACTACCCGCCGGACGCGAAGTCGCAGGACCGCATGGCCCTCGCGCACGACCTGGTGCGCGGGCTGAAGGGGGGTGCGCCGTTCTGGCTCATGGAGCAGACGCCCAGCACCACCGCCTCGCGCGACGTCAACCCCGTCAAGCGCCCCGGCGTCATGCGGCTGTGGAGCTGGCAGGCCGTCGCCCACGGCGCCGACGCCGTGCTGTTCTTCCAGATGCGCCAGTCCCGCGGGGCCTGCGAGAAGTACCACGGCGCCGTCATCGACCACTCCGGCCGCGACGACACGCGCGTCTTCGCCGAGGTCGCCGCCCTGGGTGCGGAGCTCGCCGCCCTGCGCGAGGAGGTCGTCGGCGCCCGGACCCCCGCGCGCGTCGCCGTGCTCTTCGACTGGGACTCCTGGTGGGCGGTGGAGATCTCCGACGGCCCCTCCCGCCTGGTGAACTACCTCGAGGTGGTGCGCCGCTACTACGCCGCGCTGCAGGCGGCGAACGTGGGCGTGGACGTCGTGCCGGTGGACACCGACCTGGACGGCTACGACGTGGTCGTCGCCCCGCTGCTGCACGTGGTGAAGGGCGACCTCGCCGAGCGCGTCGAGCGGTTCGTCGCCTCCGGCGGCACCTTCCTGACCACCTGGCTCAGCGGCCGCGTCGACGAGGACGACAACGCCTTCCTCGCCGACGTGCCCGGCCCGCTCTCGGACGTCCTCGGGATCCGCGTCACCGAGACCGACGCGCTGCCCGCCGAGGACGTCAACCCCGTGCGCCCGGTGGGTGGCTGGGCCGACGTCCCCGCCCCGGCCGAGAGCGGACCCTGGGCGGGCAACCTCGTCTTCGACGTCGTCGAGCCGCGCGGCGCGGAGGTCGTGGCCGAGTACACGGCCGACTTCTACGCCGGCACCCCCGCCGTCACCCGCCACGGCGTGGGGGAGGGGCGTGCCTGGTACGTCGCCACGAGCCTGGAACCGGCCGGCGTCGAGTGGGTGGTGGACCGGGCGCTGGCCGGTGCCGGGGTCCGCTCGCCGTACGGCTGGGTGCGCGGGCTGGAGGTCACCGAGCGCGTCCGCGACGACGCCCGCTACCTCTTCCTGCTCAACCACGGCGAGGAGGAGGTCGTCGTGGCCGCCGACCGCGCCGGCCGCTCGCTGCTGGACGGGCGCGACGTCGCCGCCGGGCAGGACCTGCGGCTGGCCCCTCGGGACGTGGTCGTGCTGCGCACCCCGGCGCTTTCCGGTACGGCTTCCGGAAAGAGCGGTCATACTGGTGCCGGCGCCGAGCGGGAGGGGGAGTAGCCGTGGCCTTCGTGGACTGGCCGCTGGAGCGGCTGCGCGAGTACGCGCCCGAGCGGGACGAGCCCGCCGACCTCGACGCCTTCTGGGAGCGGACCCTCACCGCGGCCCGCGCCCACCCCGCGCAGCTGCGCGGCGAGCGCGTGGACGCGGGCCTGCGCACCGTGGACGTCTTCGACGTCCGCTTCCCCGGGTACGGCGGGCAGCCGATCGCCGGCTGGCTGCTCGTGCCCGCCGGGCGCACCGAGCCGGGCCCCGCCGTCGTGCAGTACATCGGCTACGGCGGCGGCCGCGGCGAGCCGTGGATCAACCTCGTGCCCTCCGCCGCCGGCTACGCGCACCTGGTGGTGGACAGCCGCGGGCAGGGCGGCGGCGGCAACCACCGCGCCGTCACCCCCGACGTCGACGAGGGCGGTACCGGCCCGGCCACCCCCGGGTTCCTCACCCGGGGCGTGGAGTCGCCCGAGAAGCACTACCTGCGCCGCCTGATCACCGACGCGGTGCGCGCGGTGGACGCCGTGCGCACCCACCCGCTCGTCGACCCCGCCCGCGTGGCCGTGATCGGCGGCAGCCAGGGCGGCGGGCTCGCGCTGGCCGTGTCCGGCCTGGCCGACGACCTGCGCGGCGTGGTGGCCGACGTGCCGTTCCTGTGCCACTACCGGCGCGCCAGCGAGATCACCGACGCCCACCCGTACGCCGAGCTGGGCCGGTTCCTGGCCGGGAACCGCGAGAAGGTCGAGCAGGTGTTCCGCACGCTGTCGTACGTCGACGCGGTGAACCTCGGCGCCCGCGCGAGCGCGCCCGCCTGGTTCTCCACCGGCCTGATGGACTCGACCTGCCCACCCTCGACCGTCTTCGCCGCCCACCACCACTACGCCGGCCCGAAGCAGATCGAGGTGTACCCCTACAACGGCCACGAGGGCGGCGGGCAGCAGGGCATCGCCCGCACCCTCGCCGCGCTCGCCACCGTGCTGCGCCCCGACGGCAGCTGACCACCCCACCGCCGCCCGCACCCGGCGCGGCCCCACCGAGGAGCACCATGACCACGCTCGACCAGCCGGCCACCGCGCCCGCCGACGCGCAGCCCCGCCCCTGGCACGACACGTCGCTGCCGCCCGCCGAGCGCGCCGAGGCGCTGCTGGCGGAGATGACGCTGGAGGAGAAGGTCGCCCAGCTCGGCAGCCGGTGGGTGGGCAACAGCCACGGCGGCGGCGAGGGGGCCGTGGCGCCCGCGGAGGTCACCGGCACCGGCAACGTCGCCCCCCTGCAGGACGTCTTCTCCGCCGGTGCGGTGGAGTTCGAGGAGGCCAGCCGGCACGGCCTGGGGCACCTCACCCGCGTGTTCGGCTCCCGCCCGGTCAGCGTCGAGGAGGGCCGCGCGGAGGTCGTGCGCCTGCAGCGCTCCATCGTCGAGCGCACCCGCCTGGGCGTCCCCGCGATCGTGCACGAGGAGTGCCTGACGGGCTTCACCGCCTTCGGCGCCACCGTCTACCCGGCGGCGCTGGCGTGGGGCGCGACCTTCGACCCCGCTCTCGTCGAGCGCATGGCCGCCGCGATCGGCGCGGACATGCGCGCCGTCGGCGTGCACCAGGGCCTCTCGCCCGTCCTGGACGTCGTGCGCGACTACCGCTGGGGGCGCGTCGAGGAGACCATGGGCGAGGACCCCCACCTCGTCTCCACCCTGGGCGCCGCCTACGTGCGCGGCCTGCAGAGCGCCGACGTCGTCGCCACCCTGAAGCACTTCGCCGGGTACTCCGCCTCGCGCGCCGCCCGCAACCACGGCCCCGTCTCGATGGGCCCGCGCGAGTTCGCCGACGTCGTCCTGCCGCCGTTCGAGGCGGCGCTGCGCCACGGCGGCGCCCGCTCGGTGATGAACTCCTACACCGACGTCGACGGCGTGCCAGCGGTCTCCGACGAGCGGCTGTTCACCGAGCTGCTGCGCGACCGGTGGGGCTTCACCGGCACCGTCGTCTCGGACTACTCCGCCATCGCGTTCCTGGCCTCGATGCACCGCACCGCCGCCGACGAGACCGACGCGGGCGTGCAGGCGCTGCGCGCCGGCATCGACGTGGAGCTGCCCGACACCCTCTGCTTCGGCGACCGCCTCGTGGCCGCCGTGCGCACCGGCGTGGTCGAGGAGTCCTACGTGGACCGGGCGCTGCGCCGCCTGCTGACGCAGAAGGCCGAGCTCGGCCTTCTGGACGCCGACTGGACCCCGGAGGGTTCCGTCGCCGCCGGCGAGGGGCGCGAGCTGGACTCCGCGGGCAACCGCGCCATCGCCCGCGAACTGGCCGAGCGCAGCGTGGTGCTCCTCGCGAACGACGGCACCCTGCCGCTGGCGCCCGCCACCGCGCGCCGCGTCGCCGTCGTCGGCCCGTGCGCGGACGACCCGAACACCTTCATGGGCTGCTACTCCTTCGCCAACCACGTGCTGCCCCGCTACCCGCAGCTCGGGCTGGGCACTGAGGTGCCCACCGTCCTGGAGGCGCTGCGAGCCGAACCCGGCGCCGCGTGGGAGGTCGTGCACGAGCGCGGGTGCGACGTGCGCGAGCAGGACCCCTCCGGCATCCCCGCCGCCGTGGAGGCCGCCCGCGGCGCCGACGTCGTCGTGGCCGTCGTCGGCGACCGCGCCGGCATGTTCGGCGCCGGCACCTCCGGCGAGGGCTGCGACGCCGACGACCTGCGCCTGCCGGGCGTCCAGGAGGACCTGGTGCGCGAGCTCATCGCCACCGGCACCCCCGTCGTCCTCGTCGTCGTCTCCGGCCGGCCCTACGCCCTGGGCGAGCTGACCGGCGCCGCCGCGGTCGTGCAGGCGTTCATGCCCGGTGAGGAGGGCGGCGGCGCGATCGCCGGGGTGCTGTCCGGGCGCGTGAACCCCAGCGGCAAGCTGCCCGTGCAGGTGCCCGCCACCCACGGCGGCCAGCCCGGCACCTACCTGCAGCCCCCGCTGGGCGCGGACAGCCAGGGCATCAGCAACCTCGACCCCACGCCGCTGTTCCCGTTCGGCCACGGGCTGTCGTACACCGCGTTCGCGGTCCAGGACCTGCAGCTGTCCAGCGCCGAGGTGCCCACCGACGGTTCCGTCGAGGTGTCCGTGACGGTGCGCAACACCGGTGCGGTCGCGGGGGAGGAGGTCGTGCAGCTGTACCTGCACGACGTGCTCGCCCAGGTGACCCGCCCGGTGCGCGAGCTGACCGGTTTCACCCGGGTCCCGCTGCAGGCCGGCGAGGCGGCGCGGGTGACGTTCGAGGTGCACGCGGACCGCACCAGCTTCACCGGCCGCCGCGGTGAGCGCGTCGTCGAGCCCGGCGAGGTGGAGGTGCTCGTCGGCACCTCCGCCGCGGACACCCCGTGCACCGGCTCGTTCCGGCTCACCGGGGCGCTGCGCACGGTCGGTTTCGACCGCGTCACCACCACCCCGGTGCGCGTGGTCCCCCGGGGCTGAAGCCGCTGGGCTGAGCCCTACTCCTCCAGCTCGTCGGGGGTGCGCAGCGTGGCGCGCGGCGCCTGCCAGCCGCGCAGCACACCCCCGGCGCGCAGGACCGCGCACAGCGCCGCCCCGGCCAGCGCCCACACCAGGGGCCGCCCGCCCAGTTCCGGGCCCAGCGCGGCGGCGGCGGCGCCCAGCAGCGCGGGGATCGCGTACAGCCCACCGGTGAGGATCGTGGGCACCTGCCGCACCAGCACGTCGCGCATCGTGCCGCCGCCCACGGCGGTCAGCGCGCCCAGCAGCACCGCCTGCCCCGGCCCCAGCCCCGCCTCCACGGCCACGCGCGCACCGGTCACCGCGAACAGCGACAACCCCATCGTGTCGAAGAGCAGCAGCGGCCGCGACAGCCGCGCCAGCAGCGCGTGCCCCCAGAACGCGATCAGGCCGCCGGCCGTGGCGGTCGCCAGGTAGTACCAGGTGCGCAGGGACGCCGGCGGCAGCTCGCCCAGCAGCACGTCGCGCAGCATCCCGCCGCCGATCGCGGTGATGACCCCCAGGGTGACCACCCCGAACAGGTCGAGCGTGGTGCGGCGCATGGCCGTCAGCGCCCCGTCGAGGGCGAAGGCGAGCACGCCCACCAGGTCCAGGAGCAGCAGCAGGTGCGTCGCGCTCACCGCAGGAGTGTGCCCGCCAACGCGCGGGAGGGCAGGATCGGGTCCGTCCGGGCGGCGAGGGACCGCGCTGGGGGAGGGGGACCCGTGCGCGTCGCGCTCGGCCAGATCAGCAGCACCGGCGACCCGCGCGCCAACCTCGAGCTGGTCGCCGCGGAGGTCGCCGCGGCCCGCGGGGCGGGCGCGCGGCTGCTGGTGCTGCCCGAGGCGACGATGTGCCGCTTCGGGGTGCCGCTGGCGCCCGTCGCCGAGCCGGTCGACGGGCCGTGGGCCGCCGAGCTGGAGCGCCTGGCCGACGAGGCCGGGCTGACGGTGGTGGCGGGCGCCTTCACCCCGGGGGAGGGCGGGCGGGTCCGCAACACCCTGCTGGTGCGCGGAGCCGGCGTGCGCGCGCACTACGACAAGATCCACGTCTACGACGCCTTCGGGTACGCCGAGTCCGACGCCGTCGAGCCGGGGCGCGAGCCGGTCGTCGTCGAGGTCGACGGGGTCGGGGTGGGGCTGGCCACCTGCTACGACGTGCGCTTCCCGGGGTTGTTCACCGCGCTCGCGGACCGGGGCGCCTCGGTGGTGGCCGTGGCGGCCTCCTGGGGGGCCGGGCCGGGCAAGGCGGAGCAGTGGGAACTGCTGGTGCGCGCCCGCGCGCTGGACTCCACCTGCTCCGTGGTCGCGTGCGGCCAGGCCGACCTCGGGGTGCCCTCGGACGCCCCGACGGGGGTGGGGCGCTCGCTGGTGGCCGGGCCCCTGGGGCAGGTGCTGGCGCAGCTCGGCCCGGGGACCGGCCGCCTCGTGGTGGACGTCGACCCGGGCGAGGTGCAGCGGACCCGCGAGGTGCTGCCCGTGCTGGTGAACCGCAGGTTCTGACGAGGTTCCCGCCGAGTCCGCGGAGTTTCGGGAAGTTTCGGTTCCCGCGACCTTGACCCTGTCGGGAGCGTCCCGTAGAAACGTTTCACGGAAAGCCTTTCACAGAGTCGTCCGCGCTGTCGCGGACCGGGAGGGACCACGACGATGACGTCTCCGTGGAACGGGCACGGCCCGCGGATTACCCGCCGCCGTCTCGTCGGGCTCACGGGCCTGGCTGCGCTCGGCGCCACCACCGGCTGCGGTGGCGGCGACGGCGGCGGCGGCGGGGAGGGTGCGGCGGCCCTGCGGTTCTCCTGGTGGGGCAACGCCGACCGGGCCGCCGCCACGCAGCGGGCGATCGACGCGTTCCAGGCGGCGAACCCCGGTACCACCGTGGCCGGTGAGTGGGCGGACTTCACCGGTTACTTCGACCGGCTCGCGACGAATGTCGCCGCGAACGACGCCCCGGACGTCATCACGCTCGGGGGTGCCTACCCCCGCGAGTACGGCGACCGCGGCGCGCTGCTGGACCTCTCCGAGGTCGCCGACGTCCTCCGGCTCGACCGGATCGACGCGGCGGCGCTGTCGAACGGCGAGTTCTCGGGAGTGCAGTACGGGGTGCCCACCGGGGTGAACACGTACTGCCTGGTCGTGAACCCGGTCCTCTTCGAGCAGACCGGGACCGCCCTGCCGGACGACGCCACCTGGACGTGGGAGGACTTCGAGCGGATCGCTGCGGAGCTCTCGGCCGCCACCCCCGAGGGCACCTACGGCGCGGTCGACCCGACGACGGCCGACGCGCTGGACCTGTTCTCCCGCCAGCGCGGCGAAGGCCTGTACACCGAGGACGGTGGGTTGGCGATCTCCGCGGCCACGCTCGAGGAGTGGTGGACGACCACGCTGCGGATGTCGGGCGAGGGGGCGACGCCGCCGGCTTCGCTGACGACGGAGCTGCTGGCCGACGCCGCACCGGAGCAGACCCTCATGGGACGCGGCCTCGCCGGCATGATGCTGGGCTGGAGCAACACGCTGCCCGCGCTGCGGGCCGCGTCCGGGCAGCCGCTGCAGCTGCTGCGCGCGCCCGGCGAGTCGGTGGAGCAGCCGGGCATGTGGTTGCAGGCGTCGCAGCTGTACTCGATCAGCAGCCGCACCGAGCACCCCGAGGAGGCGGCGCGCCTGGTCGACTTCCTCGTCAACACCCCGGAAGCCGGGAGGATCGTCAAGGCGGACCGGGGGATCCCGACGAACCCCGACGTGCTCGAGGCGGTCCTGCCGGAGTTCGACGACGACCAGCGGGCGCAGGCGGAGTTCATCGCCCGCGTCACCCCGGTGGTGGGCGACGCCCTCGTCATCGGCCCCGTGGGTTCCACGGAGACGCGCGGCGTCGTCGAGCGCCTGAACGCCGACGTCCTCTTCGGGCGGACCGACCCGGCGGCGGCGGCCGAGGCGTTCCGGGAGCAGGTCGGCCAGGCGATCGGGGCGTGAGCGGCGGCGTCCACCCCGGCGTCGACCGCCGCGCGCTGGTGCGCGCGCACGACGTCGTCGTGCGCGGCGTCCTGCCGGACAGCCCGCTGTCCGTGGGCAACGGGCGGTTCGCCGCGACGGTCGACGTCACCGGTCTGCAGACGTTCCCGCAGCTGCACCCGCTGCCGGACGCGGGCGGCGGCCCGGCCGGGACGATGCTCGGCACGCTCGCGGAGTGGGCCTGGCACAGCGATCCGAACCCGCGGGGCTTCCGCACTGCGGACGCCGAGCGGGTGCTGGACACCCCGCACGGCCCGGCCACGTACGTGGACATGACGCGCGGCGCCGACGGGCGCAGCGCGGACGGCTTGACGGCCGCGGAGGCGTGGTTGCGGGCCAACCCCCACCGCTTCGACCTCTTCCGGGCCGGGTTCACGGTCGACGGGCGCCCGGCTCGCCCGCACGAGCTGTACGACGCGGAACAGCGCCTGGACCTGTGGGCGGGGACCCTGACCAGCCGCGTGGACCTGGCCGGGCGCCTGCTGGAGGTCACCACCACGGCGCACCCGGACGTCGACGCCCTGGCCGTGCGGGTGCGCGGCGACCTGCGCGGGATCGGGGTGCGCCTGACGTTCGGTGCCGCCTCGACGTCGTGGAACCTCGCGCGCGACGACTCCCGCCCGCAGGCGCACAGCAGCGTCCTGCGCCGCACCGCGGGCGGTCACGTGGTCGAGCGCCGCCTCGACGCGACCTCCTACCGCGTCGACGTGCGCACCGACGGCGACGTGCACGGTGCCGGGGCGCACGCCGTGGACGTCCTCCCGCGCGGCGCTGGCCTGGACCTCGTGCTGGTGCCCGGCCTCGGGGAGCCCTCCGCCGTGCCGGGCGTGGAGCGGTGCCTGGCTGATTCCGGTGCGCACTGGGCGGCGTTCTGGGAGCGCGGCGCCGTCGTCGACGTCACCGGCAGCCGCGACCCGCGCGCGCCGGAGCTGCAGCGGCGCCTCGTGCTGTCGCAGTTCACCACCGCTCTGCACAGCGCCGGCACCCTGCCGCCGGCCGAGACGGGGCTGGTGGTCAACAGCTGGCGCGGCCGGAGCCACCTGGAGATGCACTGGTGGCACGCCGCCCACTTCCCGCTGTGGGGGCGCGCGGACCTGCTCGAGCGCAGTCTGGGCTGGTACGAGCGCGTCCTGCCGCGCGCGCAGCGCACGGCGCGGCGGCAGGGCCTGCCCGGGGCGCGCTGGCCGAAGCAGGTGACCCCGGAGGGGGAGGAGACGCCCAGCGACATCGGCCCCTTCCTGCTGTGGCAGCAACCGCACCCGATCCACCTGGCGGAACTGGTGCGCCGCAGCGCCGCCGGCACGCCGCGGGAGGCGGAGGTGCTGCGGCGGTGGGCACCGCTGGTGGCCGAGACGGCCCGGTTCGCCGCCGCGCTGCCCGTGCCGGGCCCGGACGGGCGCCTGCACCTGGGCCCGCCCCTGGTGCCGGCGCAGGAGTCGTGGGCGGACGTGCGCGAGAGCGCGAGCGACCCCGCGTTCGAGCTGGCGCAGTGGCGCTGGAGCCTGCGCACGGCCGCCGCGTGGTCCCGGCGCCTGGGGGCGGAGCCGGACCCGGCCTGGGAGCGGGTCGCCGACCGGCTGGCGGCGCCGCGGGTGCGCGACGGGCTGCTGGCGGCCCTGGACCGCGACGAGCCGACGCGCCGCACCGACCACCCGTCGATGTTGTGCGCCTCGGGCGTGGTGCCCGCCACCGGCCTCGTCGACCCCGCGGTGGTGCGCGCGACGCTGCACGACGTGCTGGCCGACTGGGACTGGGCCAGCGCGTGGGGCTGGGACTTCCCGGCGATCGCGATGGCGGCCGCCCGGGCGGGGGAGCCGAACCTGGCCGTCGACGCCCTTCTGTCGCCCGTGGCCAAGAACCGCTACCTGCCCAGCGGGCACAACCACCAGACGCCGGTGCTGCCGCTGTACCTGCCCGGCAACGGCGGCCTGCTCGCCGCCGTGGCGCTCATGGCCGGTGGCTGGGACGGTGACGGCGGCAGGCACGCCCCGGGCTTCCCCGCCGACGGGTCCTGGACGGTGCGTGCGCAGGGCCTGGTCCGCTCGCCCTGAGCACCGGCCCCGGCGCGACGGGGGCGCGCCGGGCGCGACACGCCATTGACGCTCCGTGATAATCCTGTTACTTCCGGTTGTTCTCCACACGTTCCCCACACCTCCCCGGAGCAACGGCGCAGGTCACGGGCTCGGGCGGGGTGGTTGTCCACCGCTTCCACAGCCTGGGGAAATCACACGCGTGTGACACACCATCTTGTGGTGCCTTGCGATGTCGCCCCCTAGGGGTAGTGTCTGACTCACCCCAGCACGCCGGGCTCGCACCCGAGGGAAGGACCACCCCATGAGCATCACCGTCTACAGCACGCCGTCCTGCGTGCAGTGCAAGGCGACCTACCGCGCGCTCGACCGCAAGGGCCTGCCCTACGAGGTCGTGGACGTCACCAGCGACGCGCAGGCGCTGCAGGCGGTGCGCGCCCTGGGTCACGTCCAGGCCCCCGTCGTCGTCAGCGGCGACGAGCACTGGTCCGGCTTCCGCCCCGACCGCATCGAGGCCCTCGCCGAGCGCTTCGCCGCCGTCTCCGCCTGAGGCGGACGCGGTGCCGCTCGACGTCGTCTACTTCTCGAGCGTCTCGGGCAACACCCACCGCTTCGTCGAGAAGCTGGGCCTGCCGGCGCACCGCATCCCGTTGCGCGCCGGCGACGGGCACCTGAGCGTCACCCGGCCCTACGTCCTCATCGTCCCCACCTACGGCGGGGGCGGCGGTGCGGGAGCGGTGCCCAAGCAGGTCGTCCGCTTCCTCAACGACCCGGCCAACCGCGCCCTCGTGCGGGGCGCCATCGGCGCCGGCAACACCAACTTCGGCACCCACTACGCCGTGGCCGGCGACGTCGTCGCCGCCAAGTGCCGGGTTCCCCACCTGTACCGCTTCGAGCTCTTCGGCACGCCCGAGGACGTGCGTCGCGTCCGCGACGGATTGGACACGCTGTGACCCTCACCTCCGACGCCCCCGAGGTCTCCGGGACCGTGCCGCAGCCGGCCGTCCCCGCCTCGCCGGGCTTCCACTCGCTCAACGCGATGCTGAACCTGTGGGACGAGCAGGGGCGCATCCAGTTCGACGCGGACCGCGAGGCGGCGCGCCAGTACTTCCTGCAGCACGTCATCCCGAACACCCCGACCTTCGAGAGCTTCGAGGCCCGCCTGGAGCACCTCGTCGCCGAGGGGTACTACGAGGCCGAGGTGCTCGACCGCTACCCGCGCACCTTCGTGCGCGAGCTCACCGACCGCGCCCACGCCGCGAGGTTCCGCTTCGCCACCTTCCTGGGTGCGTTCAAGTTCTTCACCAGCTACGCGTTGAAGAGCTTCGACGGCAAGCAGTACCTCGAGGGCTTCGAGGACCGCGCCGTGATGACGGCCCTGACCCTCGCCGCCGGCGACGAGGCGCTGGCCACCGCGATCACCGACGAGATCGTCAGCGGCCGCTTCCAGCCGGCCACCCCCACGTTCCTCAACGCCGGCAAGGCCTCCCGCGGTGAGCTGGTCTCCTGCTTCCTGCTGCGCATCGAGGACGACATGGAGTCCATCGGCCGCGGCATCAACTCCGCCCTGCAGCTGTCCAAGCGCGGCGGCGGCGTGGCGCTGCTGCTGAGCAACATCCGTGAGTACGGCGCGCCCATCAAGCGCATCGAGAACCAGTCCTCCGGCGTCATCCCCGTGATGAAGCTGCTGGAGGACTCCTTCTCCTACGCCAACCAGCTCGGCGCACGCCAGGGCGCCGGCGCGGTGTACCTCTCGGCGCACCACCCCGACATCATGCGGTTCCTGGACACCAAGCGGGAGAACGCGGACGAGAAGATCCGCATCAAGACCCTCAGCCTGGGCGTCGTGGTCCCCGACATCACCTTCGAGCTCGCCAAGAACAACGAGCCGATGCACCTGTTCTCCCCGTACGACGTGGAGCGCGTGTACGGCGTGCCGTTCGGCGACCTGTCGGTGTCCGAGAAGTACCGCGAGATGGTCGCCGACGACCGGATCCGCAAGACGCAGATCAACGCCCGCGACTTCTTCCAGACCCTCGCCGAGCTGCAGTTCGAGTCGGGTTACCCGTACGTCGTGTTCGAGGACACGGTGAACCGGGCCAACCCGATCGACGGCCGCATCAACATGTCGAACCTCTGCTCGGAGATCCTGCAGGTCAACACCCCCAGCAAGCTGGGCGAGGACCTCGGCTACGAGGTCGTCGGCAAGGACATCTCCTGCAACCTGGGCTCGCTGAACATCGCCCTGGCCATGGACGGCGGCGACCTCGGTGCCACGGTCGGCACCGCGGTGCGCGCCCTGACGGCCGTCTCCGTCGCCAGCGACATCCGCTCGGTGCCCTCCATCGCCCACGGCAACTCCCGCTCGCACGCCATCGGCCTGGGGCAGATGAACCTGCACGGCTACCTGGCCCGCGAGCACGTGCACTACGGCAGCGCCGAGGGCATCGACTTCACGAACATCTACTTCTACTCGGTGCTGTTCCACGCGCTGCGCGCCTCGAACGAGATCGCCATCGAGACCGGCACGACGTTCGAGGGGTTCGAGCGCTCCGCCTACGCCGACGGCAGCTTCTTCGACAAGTACACCGAGCAGGAGTGGGCCCCGGCCACCGAGCGGGTCGCGCAGCTGTTCGCGGACGCCGGCATCGCGATCCCCACGCAGGACGACTGGCGGTCGCTGAAGGCGTCCGTGGTGCAGCACGGCATCTTCAACCAGAACCTGCAGGCCGTGCCGCCCACCGGCTCCATCAGCTACATCAACAACTCCACCTCCTCGATCCACCCGATCGCCTCCAAGATCGAGATCCGCAAGGAGGGCAAGCTCGGCCGCGTGTACTACCCGGCGCCGTTCATGACGAACGACAACCTGGAGTACTACCAGGACGCGTACGAGATCGGCCCCGAGAAGATCATCGACACCTACGCGGCGGCCACCCAGCACGTCGACCAGGGCCTGTCGCTGACGCTGTTCTTCAAGGACACCGCCACCACCCGCGACGTCAACCGCGCGCAGATCTACGCGTGGCGCAAGGGCATCAAGACGATCTACTACGTGCGCATCCGCCAGATGGCGCTGGAGGGCACCGAGGTCGAGGGCTGCGTCAGCTGCATGCTCTGACGAGCGGCACGACGGCGGCGCAGGACCAGGCACGAGGGACGAAGGACGAGATGGTGGAGAAGCTCAAGCTCATCGATCGCGTGAACGCGATCAACTGGAACCGGGTGCCGGACGAGAAGGACCTCGAGGTCTGGAACCGCCTCACGAGCAACTTCTGGCTGCCGGAGAAGGTGCCGCTGTCCAACGACGTGCAGTCGTGGGCACGGCTGTCGGACGCCGAGCGCACACTGACGATGCGGGTGTTCACGGGCCTGACCCTGCTGGACACCATCCAGGGCACGGTGGGTGCCGTCTCGCTCATCCCGGACGCGCTGACCCCGCACGAGGAGGCCGTCTACACGAACATCGCGTTCATGGAGTCGGTGCACGCCCGCAGCTACTCCTCGATCTTCTCCACCCTCGCCTCCACCCAGGCGATCGACGAGGCCTTCACCTGGTCGGAGCAGAACGAGGCGCTGCAGCGCAAGGCGTCCATCGTGCTGGAGTACTACCACGGCGACGACCCGCTGAAGCGGAAGGTGGCCTCCACCCTGCTGGAGTCCTTCCTCTTCTACTCCGGCTTCTTCCTGCCGATGCACTTCTCGTCCCGCGCCCAGCTGACGAACACCGCCGACCTCATCCGGCTGATCATCCGCGACGAGGCCGTGCACGGCTACTACATCGGCTACAAGTACCAGCGCGGCCTGGAGCTGGTGGACCAGGCCAAGCGCGACGAGCTCAAGGACTACACGTTCGACCTGCTCTTCGAGCTGTACGACAACGAGTGCGAGTACACCGCGGACCTCTACGACGGCGTCGGGCTCACCGAGGACGTCAAGACCTTCCTGCACTACAACGCCAACAAGGCGCTGATGAACCTCGGCTACGAGGGCATGTTCCCCGCGGACACGACGAAGGTCGACCCCGCCATCCTGTCCGCCCTGTCGCCGAACGCGGACGAGAACCACGACTTCTTCTCCGGCTCCGGTTCCAGCTACGTCATCGGCAAGGCCGTGGCCACCGAGGACGAGGACTGGGAGTTCTGATCTGCGTCGCGGGCCCGTCGTGACCACACACCCGACGGGCCCGCGGCGCGCACACCAGCAGGGGCCGGACCGGGCGCGCGAGCGCCGGGACCGGCCCCTGCGTCGTGTCCGGGCCGGCTCCCACTACCGCTGCGCGCCCGGGCGGCGCACCATGGGAGGGCCGGGGCCTCGCCGTCGCGGCCGGAGGGACCGCGCGAGGGTGCCGGGGGCCGCCGAGGAGGAGCCGTGAGCAGTGGGAGCAGCAGGATCGTCGTAGGGGTCGCCGAGGAGGGCGCGTCCGGTGCGGCCGTGCGCTGGGCGGCCGCCGAGGCCGCCCGGCGGGGAGCGCACGTGCACCTCGTGCACGCCGTCCCGCACGAGGTGCCGTACGCGGTGCCCCAGGTGCTGGGGGTGCACGCCCCGGCGGCGCCGCTGCCGCCCGAGCCGCCCGGGCACCCGCAGGAGCCGGACGTCGCGCTGCGCCGCGCCGCCGAGCAGGTCCGCGCCGTGGCGCCCGGTGTGCCGGTGCGCACCTCCACCGTGCGCAGCACCGCGCGCGAGGTGCTGCTGCAGGCGGCCGGGGACGCCGACCTGCTCGTCGTCGGGCCGGGCCGCAGCACCGCGCCCCTCGCCGAGCACGCCCCCTGCCCCGTCGTCGTGGTCGCCGCCGACGCGCCCGCCGGGGCCCGCGGCGTCGTCGTGGGCTTCGACGTCTCGCCGGCCGCCGTCGCCGCGCTGGAGTTCGCCGCCGCCCAGGCGGCCCGGTGGCACCAGCCGCTGCGCGTGGTGCACACCACCCACCTGCCCGTGGACCACCTGGCCCTCACCGACCCCGAGGCGTACGCCGCGGGCCGGCGGCTGGCCCGGGCCCGCGCCCGCGAGGTGGTCGAGCGGGCCGTCGCCGCGGTGCGCGAGCGCCACGGCGTCCCCGCGGACGTCGTGGTGGTGGCGGACTCCTTCGCCTCCGACGTGCTGGTGGAGAGGTCCCGCCACGCCCGCCTGCTCGTCGTCGGCGCGCACGAGCGCACCACGTTCCCGCGCGCGCTGCGGGGGTCCACCGAGCGCGCGGTGCTGCACCGCGCGCACGTGCCCGTCGCGGTCGTCCCGCCCCCCGCCCGCGTCACGGACCTGCGGGGCGACCCGGCCGGGGAACTGGTCGGCACCGCCTGAGCGCAGCGCCCGGCACGGTTCCGGGCTCCGCGACCTTGGTCCCTGTCCCCGGCGGTGCGTCGAGAGGAGGCTGGCGGCAGCCGGGGGTTCCGGTGGACGGGCGGGTCGGGGCGGAGGGCCGGCGATGAGCAGCACGAGCAAGGTCGTCGTGGGGGTCGAGGAGGTCGGGACCGCGGCAGCGGCCCTGCGGTGGGCGGCGGCGGCAGCGCGTCGGCGCGGTGCGGCGCTGCACCTCGTGCGGGCGGTGCCGTACCCGGCGGCGGCGGACGCGGCCACGGCGTGGGCCGTGGCCGGCCTCCTGGAGGACCTGGAGGAGGCCGCCCGCGCGACCGTGGCGGAGGCGGCGGCGCTCGTGCGGGCCGAGGCCCCGGACGTCGTGGTCACCACGGCCGTCGAGCGCGGCGCTCCCCGCCCGGTGCTGCTGCGCGCCTGCGGGGACGCGGCCCTGGTGGTCACCGGCCGACGGCGCCGGGAGGGGCGCCGGTGGGCGGTTCCGGGGCTGCGGCTGGGGTCCACGAGCCTGTTCCTGGCAGCCCACGCCCCCTGCTCGGCGGTGGTGGTGCCAGCCGACGCCCCCGACGGTGCCCGCGGGGTCGTCGTCGGGTTCGACGGCTCGCCCCTGGCCGCGCGGGCGCTGGAGGTCGCGGCCGCCGAGGCGGAGCGGCTGGGGGAGGGCCTGCGCGTCGTGCACGCCGTGCACCTGCAGCTGGACCCGTCGCTGGCGGTCGACCCGGGCCTGTGCGAGCAGTTGCGCGAGGACGCGGTGCAGCGGGCCCGCGAGGTGGTGCGGGTGGCGGTCCAGGAGGTCGTCGCCGCCCACCCCGTCCCGGTGGAGCAGGTCGTCCCGGCCGACGCGTTCGCCTCCGACGCCCTGCTCGACGCCGCCCGCGGCGCGCGCCTGCTCGTCGTCGGCTCGCGCGGGCACGGGGCCTTCCTGCGCGCGCTGCTCGGTTCCACCAGCCACGCGGTGCTGCAGAGCGCCGAGGTCCCCGTGCTGGTGGTCCCCGACGCCGAGCGGGCCGCCGCCCACCACCGGCGCCCGGACCTGGCGGCCAGCGCGGGCTGACGCGGCGGCCGAGGGCCGCCGGTCTCCGTGGTGAGCTCCTCCACCTCGCCGGCCACGACGGCCAAACCCTTGCCGAGCTCCCCGGCGCGGGCGGCCTCGATGGTGGCGTTCAGGGAGAGCGGCTCGGTCTGGCCGGCGAGCTGGCCGGTGACGGCGTTCACGCGGAGATCCGCGACACGGAGCTCTCCAGCTGCTGGACGGTGCCGGCGGCGGTCGCCGCCGGCCGCCCGTTCGTCGCGGTGTGTGCGGCCCGCTGGGCGCGTTCGATCCCGGCAGCCTGCGCGGCCAGGGTCGCGGCGACCGCGACGAGCTCCTCGCGGCGGCCGCGCTCGGCGTCCACCTGCTTGAGCGCGGCGCGCTGCTGCGCCGCGGCGGTCTCGGTGCGCTCACGCTCGACGTCCTCGGCGATCCGCTCGCTCTCGCGCTCCGCCCCCGCGGCGAAGTGCCACAGGAACAGGGTCCCGGCGATCTCCAGGACGAGCATGCCCACGTGGTGGGCGACCACCCCGCCCGGTGCAGGCCGTGCACGTGGGTGTGGAACACCCGCTCGGGGAACAGCGCCCCGATCACGACGTGGTGCACGGCGGCCACGACGACGGCGGCCGCCAGCACGCACCAGGACTGGTGGAGCGCGATGAACACCAGGATCACGAACGGGTGGAAGTGCGCCGCCCGCCTCGACGACGGGGTCCCGGGCGCACGGTCAGCCCGCGTCGTCGCGGTGGGCCTGCAGCGCGGCGGTCATGTCGCCGAGGAAGCGGCGCACGACCTCCAGCTCGGCGTCGTCGTAGCGGGTCATCAGCTCGTCGCTGCGCCGCCCGAGCGGGCCGAAGAACTCCACCGCCACGGCGGCCCCGTGCTCGCCGAAGCGCAGGTGCACCTTGCGGCGGTCCGCGGTGTCGCGCTCGCGGCGCAGGTGCCCGGCCCGCTCCAGGCGGTCGACGACGCCGGTGGCCGCGCCGGACGTCAGGCCCAGGGCGGTGGCGAGCTCCCCGGTGGTCATCGGCTCGCCCTCGCCCTCGCGCCGCATGACGTGCAGCAGCGCCCGCACGTCGGTGGGGTGCAGCCCGCGGCTGCCGGCGAAGTCGTCCGCGACCCGCTGCGCCTGGACGCCGAGGTCGCGCACGAGGTCGAGGACCTCGGCCTGCAGGCGCTCGCGGGGGGTGTCGCGCCGCCGGTACATGCGGGCCGGGCCGGTGCGTTCCGGGGACTGGCTGCTCATCGGTTTGCCACCCTACCTCACGCCTGCTAGACATCTCAGTCGCTGAACCATCCATCCAATGAGGTGTTTCGTGACCGAGCAGTCCCCTTTCGCCCGAGCGGTCGGGCGCGTCGTCACCGGCCGCGTCACCGCGTGGCTCGTCCTGCTCGTCGCGCTGCTCGCAGCCGGTGCCGTGGCCGTCGGCAAGGGCGAGGCACCGCCCTCGCAGGCCGGCGGCACGCGCCTGCCCGAGAGCGCCGAGTCCGCCCGGGTGGCGCAGCTGCTGGAGGGGTTCCCGGGGGAGGAGACCGCCCCCGCCCTGGTGGTGTGGACGCGCGAGGACGGTTCGGCGCTCACCGACGCGGACACCGGTGCCGTGGCCGCCGCGGTGCAGCGGCTGAACCCCCTGGCCGTCGGCGGCCGCGTCTCCGGGCCGATCCCCTCCGGGGACGGCCGCGCCCTGCTGGCCGTCGTGCCGCTGGCGGCCGGGACCAGCGACGAGGAGACCGCGCGCGCCGTCGGCGACGTGCGCGCCGCCTCGCGCGCGGAGCTGCCCGAGGGGCTGCGCGCCCAGGTCACCGGTGGGCCGGCCTTCGGCGTGGACATCGCCGACTCCTTCTCCGGGGCCAACACCCGCCTGCTGCTCGTCACCGCCGGCGTCGTCGCCCTGCTGCTGCTGGTCACGTACCGAAGCCCCGTGCTGTGGCTGGTGCCGCTGGCCGTGGTCGGCATCGGCGACCAGACGGCCGCCGGGCTGCTCACCGTCGTCGACCGCATCGGGAACACCCCCGCAGACCCCTCCAGCACCGGCATCACCAGCGTCCTGGTCTTCGGCGCCGGCACCAACTACGCCCTGCTGCTCATCGCCCGCTACCGCGAGGAGCTGCGCCGCACCCCCGACCGGCGCCTGGCCATGCGCCGCGCCCTCGCCGGCGCCGGCCCGGCCATCCTGGCCAGCGCCTCCACGGTGGTGCTCGCGGTGCTCACGCTGCTCGTGGCGGTCCTGCCCTCCAACCGCTCCCTGGGCATCGACGTGGCCGTCGGCATCGTCGTCGCCGGGGTGTTCGGCCTGCTCGTGCTGCCCGCGGCGCTCGTGGTCTGCGGGCGCGGGCTGTTCTGGCCGTTCGTGCCGCGGGTGGGCTCGCAGGACACCTCCCGCACCGGCGGGTGGGCCCGGATCGCCGACCGCGTCGTGCGCCGGCCCTGGCCCGTCGTGGGCGTGTCGGTGCTGCTGCTGGCCGCGCTGGCCGCCGGGCTGGTCGGGGTGCAGCAGGGCCTGTCGCGGACCGAGCAGTTCCGCACCTCCGCCGAGGCCGTGGAGGGCGCCGAGACGCTGCAGCGGCACTACCCGGCGCAGGGCACCGAGCCGGCGCAGGTCGTGGCCGCCGCGAGCGCGGCCGAGCAGGTGCTCGCCGCAGCCTCCGCGGTCCCCGGTGTGGCCTCCGCGCAGGTCGTCGCCTCCGCCGGCGACCTCGTGCGCATCGACGCCGCCCTCGAGGCCGCACCCGGCTCGGCGGCCTCCCGCGAGACCGTCGAACGGCTGCGCGAGGCGGTGGGCGCGGTGCCCGTCGCCGACGCCCTCGTCGGCGGCACCGAGGCCGAGGCCGTCGACGAGCGAGCCGCCTCCCAGCGCGACCTGCTCGTGGTCGGGCCCCTCGTCGTCGCCGTGGTGCTGGCGGTCCTGATCGTCCTGCTGCGCGCGCTGCTGGGGCCCGTCCTGCTGGTGGTGACGGTTCTGGCCACCTACGCCGCGGCCCTGGGCGCCGGGAACCTGCTGTTCGAGAACGTCTTCGGCTTCCCCGCCCTGGACACCGGGGTCCCGCTGTTCTCGCTGCTGTTCCTCGTGGCCCTGGGGGTGGACTACAACATCTTCCTCGTCACCCGGGCGCGGGAGGAGGCGCGCGCCGCCGGCACCCGCGACGGCATCCGCACGGCCGTCGCCGTCACCGGCGGCGTCATCACCAGCGCGGGCGTCCTGCTGGCCGCCGTGTTCACCGTCCTGGGGGTGCTGCCGCTCATCACGCTGACCCAGATCGGCGTCGTCGTCTGCATCGGCGTGCTGCTGGACACCCTGCTCGTGCGGACCCTGCTGGTGCCGGCGATCGTCGCGCTGCTCGGGGAGCGGTTCTGGTGGCCGGGGCGCGTGGAGCGCGCCGACGCGCCCCGGCACCTCCAGGCGGCGGACGCGGCTCGCTGACGCCCCCGCGGTGGCCTCACCCCTGCTGGGCGGCGCCCCAGCCGTGCCAGCGCTCCACCTCGACCAGCGCGCTGACGCGGGCGCGGTCGCGCGTGGGGTAGTCGGTGCCCAGGTAGTGCCGCGAGAGGCGGTCGATGTCGGTCAGGTCGGGGTCGTCGCGGAACTCCACGACGCGGCCCTGGACGCTGACGTGGGTGTACCAGTCGTCCTGCGCCAGCGCGGTGAGGGAGACCCGGGGGTCGGCGCGCAGGTGCCGCAGGCGTGCGCGGGCGGCGTCGAGGTTGAGCAGCACGCGCCCGTCGTCCTCGAGCAGGTACCAGGTGGCGACGCTGACGGGGTGGCCGTCGGGGTGGACGGTCGCCATCACGGCCGGGTTGGGCCGGGCGAACAGCGCGGCGACGTCCTGCGGCAGGGGCGGGGTGGGCACGGGGGTCTCCCTCACGTCGATCGGTCCGGTGCCCGGGATGCTACGGCCCGGCCGCGGTGGACCGTGGGTGGTCGTCTGGACTCTGACGTGACGTGAAGGTACGGTTCCGGAGGACCGTCGCACCGTCGACGCACCTCGCGGTGCTCCGGCGCGGCTCCACGGACGAACCGGCGCAGCGGTGCGCCCCGGTGGAGATCGACCTCAGACCCGCCCACCAGGGGTGCGCTGCGGCGGGCCCCGTGAGCACGAACGGAAGCACCCTTGACCAACCCCGAGCAGATGACCGCGCCCGCGCCGGCCGGCCCGCCCCGCAGCGGACCGGGCCGGCCGGCGTGGCTGGCCTCGCCGAAGGTGCTGCGCACCGAGGTCCTGTCCGGCCTGGTGGTGGCCCTGGCGCTGATCCCGGAGGCCATCTCCTTCTCCATCATCGCCGGCGTGGACCCGCGGGTGGGGTTGTTCGCCTCGTTCACCATGGCCGTCTCGATCGCCTTCCTGGGCGGGCGCCCGGCGATGATCTCCGCGGCCACCGGTGCGGTGGCGCTGGTGATCGCCCCCCTGGTGCGCGAGCACGGGCTGGACCACCTCATCGCCGCCGTGATCCTGGCCGGCGTCTTCCAGGTGGTCCTCGGGCTGCTCGGGGTGGCGCGCCTGATGCGGTTCATCCCGCGCAGCGTCATGGTCGGCTTCGTCAACGCCCTGGCCATCCTCATCTTCACCGCCCAGCTGCCGTACCTGCGCGACGTGCCGTGGGTCGTCTACGCGATGGTGGCCGTCGGCATCGCCATCATGGTGTTCCTGCCGAGGCTGACCACGGTGGTGCCCGCGCCGCTGGTGGCGATCGTGCTGCTGACCGTGGCGGTGGTGCTCAGCGGGCTGGTGGTGCCGGACGTGGGCGACCAGGGGGCGCTGCCCGAGACGCTGCCGACGCTGCTCCTGCCGGACGTGCCGTGGACGCTGGAGACGCTGCAGATCATCGCGCCCTACTCCCTGGGGGTGGCGCTGGTCGGGCTGATGGAGTCGCTGATGACGGCCAAGCTGGTCGACGACATCACCGACACCCGCTCGCACAAGACCCGCGAGGCGTGGGGCCAGGGCGCGGCGAACATCATCACCGGCTTCTTCGGCGGCATGGGCGGCTGCGCCATGATCGGCCAGACGATGATCAACGTGCGTTCCGGCGCGCGCACCCGCCTGTCGACGTTCCTGGCCGGGTTGTTCCTGCTGATCCTCGTCGTCGGCCTGGGCGACGTGGTCGCGATCATCCCGATGGCCGCCCTGGTCGCCGTGATGGTCATGGTCTCGGTCGGGACGTTCGACTGGCACTCGGTGCGCCCGGCGACGCTGCGGCGCATGCCCCGCAGCGAGACCACGGTGATGGTCGTGACCGTCGCGGTGGTGGTGGCCACCCACAACCTCGCCATCGGCGTCGTCGTCGGTGTGCTGGTCGCCGCGCTGCTGTTCGCCCGGCGGGTCGCGCACCTGGTCGAGGTCACCGGTGAGCTGGAGCAGGACGGGGCGGTGCGCCGCTACCGCGTCGAGGGGGCGCTGTTCTTCGCCTCCTCCAACGACCTGGTGTACCAGTTCGACTACGCCGAGGACCCGCACGAGGTGGTCATCGACCTGTCGGGCGCGCACGTGTGGGACGCCTCCACCGTCGCCGCCCTGGACGCCATCACCACCAAGTACGAGGCCAAGGGCAAGCACGCGCGGATCGTGGGGCTGAACGAGGCCAGCGCGCAGCGCTACGAGCGCCTGGCCGGGCACCTGGGCGGGGGCCACTGACCCGCGGGCACCGACCCCGACTGCTGGGGAGGCGCCGGCGTGCCCGGCCGGTGCCTCAGGCGGGGTCCTGCCCGCCCTTGCGCTCCACCAGGTAGGTGTGGCCGCCCACGGTGACGCGCTCCCACTGCGCGTACCCGGCGCGGGCCTCCTCCTCGGTGCGCGGGCCGCGCTGCGGGCCGTCCTCCGCCGACACCTGCGCGGGGCCGCTGAAGGAGAAGAAGGCGTCCAGCACCAGGTCGACCCAGCGGTTCTTGGCCCGGGGTCGCTGCAGGCTCCTCGGCAGGCCGTCGGTGTCGTCGAAGGGCATGGCGTCCTCAGCTCGATGTTTCGCCCGGCAATGGTTCGTGCACTAATCATCGTACGCTGGGCCGGTGAGCTCAACCCCCGACCAGCCCGCCGCGACCGGTTCCGCACCCGGTCGCGAGCAGGACCCGTTGGCCCTGGAGCGGCAGGTCTGCTTCGCCCTGGTCGTCGCCGCCCGCAGCGTCCTGTCGGTCTACCGCCCGGTGCTGGAGCCGATGGGCCTGACCCACCCGCAGTACCTGGTCATGCTGGCCCTGTGGGGCCGGGAACCCCTCTCGGTGCGCGAGCTCAGCGAGACCCTCGCCCTGGACGCCCCCACGCTCTCCCCGCTGCTCAAGCGCCTGGAGGCCGCGGGCCTGCTCCAGCGCAACAGGCTGCCGGAGGACCAGCGATCCCTGGCGGTCTCCCTCACCGAGCAGGGGCGAGCGCTGCGCGCGCGCGCCGAGCAGGTCCCCGCGCAGGTCGTCCAGCGCCTCGGGGTGGACGTCGCCGAGCTGGAGGCCCTGCGCGACGGGCTGAGCCGGATCATCGCCGCAGCGGGAGCGCCCGGGCGGGAGGGCTGACGGGCCGTCCCCGCGGGCAGGTGCGGCGTAGGGTCGCGCCATGACCTCCGCCACCGACCTGCACGGCGACCCGCACGTCGCGCGCTACCTGGAGACGAACGGTGAGGACGGGTACCACTGGCGCGGCGGGACCACGATCCTCATCCTCTTCACGAAGGGCCGGAAGTCCGGCGAGCAGCGCTCGCACGCGCTGATCTTCCGCCCGCACGGCGACGCGTACCTCGTCGTCGCCTCCAACGGCGGCACCGACGCCCCGCCCGCGTGGTTCCTGAACCTCCAGGCCGACCCGGACGTCGAGGTGCAGGTCAAGGGCGAGCGGTTCCGCGCCCGCGCCCGCGTCGCCACCGCCGAGGAGAAGCCGGCCGTGTGGGCGTCGATGGTCGAGGTGTGGCCGGACTACGACGAGTACCAGTCCAAGACGTCCCGGGAGATCCCCGTCGTCGTCCTCGAGCGCACCGGCGACCCGGCGTGAGCGCGGGCCCGGGCGGCCGCCCCGGCCGCGTCGGGGTGATGCTCCCGCGCGACCTCGACGCCGCCCGGGTCCTGCCCTTCGCGCGCCGCGCCGACGAACTCGGCTTCGACGAGCTGTGGGTCGTGGAGGACCTGGGTTTCCGCGGCGGCATCGCCCAGGCCGCAGCGGTCCTGGCCTCCACCTCCCGGCTGCGCGTCGGCATCGGCGTCCTGCCCGCGGGCGCGCGCAACGTCGCGTTCACCGCGATGGAGGTCGCCACCCTCGCCCAGCTGTTCCCCGGTCGCCTGGACGTCGGCCTGGGCCACGGGATGCCCGCCTGGATGCGCTCGGTGGGGCAGTGGCCCACCAGCCCCCTCGCGCTGCTGGAGGCCCAGTTCCTCGCGCTCGCGGACCTGCTGCGCGGCGAGGTCGCCGACACCACCGGCTCCGGCGGCCCGGTGCGCCTGGACGCGGTGCGCCTGGACCCCTCCGCCGTCCCCGACGGGGTGCCGCCGCTGCTGGCGGGGGTGCGCGGGCCCCGCTCCCTGGCGCTGGCGGGCCGCGTCGCGGACGGCACGGTGCTGGCCGAGCCGACCACCCCCGAGTACGTGCGCGACGCGCTGGCCCGCACCGGTGCGGACCGTCCGCACCGCGTGGTCGCCTACAACGCGGCCGCCGTCCACCCCGACGAGGCCGTCGCCCTGGCGGTGGCGCGCACCGGGCTGGAGTGGATCGGCGAACCCGACTGGGCCCCGCACCTGGCGCCGCTGCCGTTCGCCGCGGACCTGGCCGCGCTGCGCCGCGACTGCGGCACCCGCGAGGAGTTCGCGCGGCGCCTGCCGGAGGAGTGGGTGCGACGGCTGGCGGTGACGGGGACGCCCGCCGCGGCGCGCGAACGGCTGGCGGGGTTGTTCGCCGCCGGCGTCACCAGCGCCGTGCTCATCCCCGTGGGCGCAGACCCCGAGGAGCAGCTGGAGCAGCTCGCCGCCGTCCTGTGACGGGCGAGCGGGGCCGGGGTCCGGCTCCGCTCGCCCGGACGGGTGCGTCGCCTTGACCGCCCCCCGGTGCGGGCGCATCATCCGGGGACCAGCACGGCGCCACCGGGGGACCGGGGCGCGGACCGAGGAGCAGCCGATGACGTCTGCCGAGGTGTCGACGACGACGCCGAGCAGTTCCGCGACGGACCCAGCGGGTGGGCCGGGGGGTGCGCCGCGGTCCGCCGGACCGCTGGTCACCTCCAGCCAGCCCGCGCAGGTGCCGCCGGCCGCCGAGGGCAACCTCAGCGACCTGGTCCTGGACTGGGAGCGGGACGACCCCGGGGCGGTGTGCTTCAGCCGCAGGGACGACACCGGCGCCTGGGCCGACGTCACGACCGCGCAGTTCGCCGCCACGGTGCGGGCGGTGGCCAAGGGGCTGCTGGCGGCCGGGGTCCGCCCGGGCGACCGGGTGGGGCTGATGTCGCGCACCCGCTACGAGTGGACCGTCGTGGACGCGGCGTGCTGGTTCGCCGGTGCGGTCAGCGTGCCCGTGTACGACACGTCCTCGCCCGAGCAGGTCGCGTGGGTCCTGTCCGACTCCGGTGCGGTGGCGTGCGTGGTGGAGACGCCCGAGCACGCCGCACTGGTGGCCGGGGTGCGCGAGCAGGTGCCCACCCTGCGGCGGACCTGGACCGTCGACGACGGCGGGCTGCAGGAGCTGCAGGCCGCCGGGCGGGACGTGGGCGACGAGGACCTCGAGGCGGCCCGCACGGTCGCCGGGCCGGCGTCCACCGCGACGATCGTCTACACCTCCGGCTCGACCGGGCGCCCCAAGGGGTGCGTGCTCACCCACGCGAACTTCGGCGACCTGGCCCGCAACGCGCACCTCGTGATGCCCGACATGCTCGACGAGCCGGGGGCGTCCACGCTGCTGTTCATCCCGCTGGCCCACGTGCTGGCCCGGTTCGTCGAGGTGCTGTGCCTGGCCGCGCGGGTCCGGATGGGTTTCGCGCCCGACACCAGGGAACTGCTGGCGGACCTGCAGAGCTTCCGCCCCTCGTTCGTGCTGGCCGTGCCGCGGGTGTTCCAGAAGGTCCACGCCGCCGCCCAGCACAAGGCGGCCACCGGCGGCAAGCTGCGCGCGGCCCTGTTCGCCCGGGCCGAGCAGACGGCCGTGGCGTACTCGCGGGCCCTGGACACCGGTGGCCCCGGGCGCGCCCTGCGGGCGCAGCACGCCCTCTTCGACCACCTCGTGTACTCCAAGCTGCGCACCACCCTGGGCGGCCGGCTCACCCGCGCCGTCTCCGGCGGGGCGTCGCTGGGGGAGTACCTGGGGCACTTCTTCCGGGGCGCCGGGCTCACCGTGTTCGAGGGCTGGGGCCTGACGGAGACGGCGGCGCCGGCGTGCGTGAACCGCCCCGGCGACCAGCGCATCGGCACCGTCGGCCTGCCGCTGCCGGGCACGGAGGTGGCGATCGCCGAGGACGGGGAGATCCTGTGCCGCGGGATCGGGGTGTTCACCGAGTACCTGAACCGGCCCGAGGAGACCGCGGAGTCCTTCCGGGACGGCTGGTTCCGCACCGGCGACATCGGTGCCCTCGACGAGGACGGGAACCTGACCATCACCGGCCGGGCCAAGGAGATCATCGTCACCGCCGCCGGCAAGAACGTCGCCCCCGCACCGCTGGAGGACCGGCTGCGCGCCCACCCGCTGATCTCCCAGTGCGTCGTGGTCGGCGACGACCGCCCGTACGTCTCCTGCCTGCTCACCCTGGACGAGGCGGCTGTGACGGCGTGGGGCCAGCTGCACGGCCGGGCCGGCCTGGACGTCGAGGCGGCGAAGGGCGACCCGGCCGTGCTCGCGGAGCTGCAGTCGGCGGTCGACCACGCCAACGGCCTGGTCAGCCGCGCGGAGTCGATCCGCCGGTTCCGTGTGCTGGACGGCGACTTCACCGTCGAGAACGACTGCCTCACCCCGAGCCTGAAGATGCGGCGGCACGAGGTGCTGCGCCTGTTCGCCGCGGACGTCGAGGCGCTGTACTCCTGAGGTGCCCCGGCGCGGGCCGGGACACCTCAGGAGTGGACGTCAGTACGAGGGGCGCTCCGCGTCGTCCCCCGGCGTGGTGACGAACTCGGCCGCGAGCTTCTCCGACGCCCTGGCCACCAGGGCGACGTCGGCGCCCACCAGGACGAAACGTGCCCCGGCGTCGGCGTAGGCGTGGGCGACCGCGGGGTCGAAGGCGTTGACCCCCACCGGTTTCCCGGCGGCGAGCACCGCCGCCAGGGCCCGGTGCACGGCGGCCACGACGTCCGGGTGCGTCTGCGCGCCGAGCAGGCCCATGGACGCCGCCAGGTCGCTCGGGCCGACGAAGACGCCGTCGACGCCGGGCGTCGCGGCGATCTCCCCGGCGTTCTCGACGGCCTCGGCGGTCTCGACCTGGACGACGACGGACACGTGCTCCGCCGCGTTCGCCAGGTAGCCGTCGACCCGGTTCCACCGGGCGGAGCGGGCCAGCGCGCTGCCGACGCCCCGGCGCCCGGCGGGCGGGTACTGCGTGGCCGCGACCACGGCGCGGGCCTGCTCCGCGGTGGAGACCATGGGGACCAGGACGGTCTGCGCCCCCAGGTCCAGCACCTGCTTGAGCAGGACGTCGTCGGCGGCGGGCACGCGCACGACGGGTGTCACGGGGTAGCCGGAGACGGCGTGGAGCTGGGCGAGGGTGGACTCCAGCCCGTTCGGGGCGTGCTCCATGTCGATGAGCACCCAGTCCAGCCCGGACCCGGCCATGACCTCGGCCATGACGGGGGAGCCGGAGCAGACCCAGCCGCCGAACAGCGCGCGGTCGGTCGCGTGAAGCCGGTCCCGCAGGGTGGGGTTCAGGCGAAGCGGCACGAGATCGTCCCCAGCCTTCCGTAGTCGGCGAGGACGGTGTCCCCGGGGTGCACCCACATCGGCCGGGTGAAGGACCCGGCGAGGACGATCTCCCCGGCCGCCAGGTGGTCGTCGTGCTGGGCCAGCTTCTGCGCCAGCCACGCCACGCCGCTGGCGGGGTGGTTCAGGACGGCCGCCGCGACGCCCGACTCCTCGATCGTCTCGTTGCGGTAGAGCAGGGCCGAGACCCAGCGCAGGTCGACGGCGTCGGGGGCCACCGGGTTCCCGCCGACGACCGTGCCGCCCATGGCGGCGTTGTCGCTGATCGTGTCGACGATGGTGCGTCCCTGCATCTCGATGCGCGAGGAGAGGATCTCCAGGGCGGGCACGACGTACTCGGTGGCGCGCAGCACGTCGAAGACCGAGACGTGGGGGCCGGCGAGCGGCTCGCGCAGGACGAACGCGAGCTCCACCTCGATGCGGACGTTGGAGAAGCGCGCGTGCTCGATGACGCTGCCGTTCTCGAAGACCATGTCCGCGAAGATCGCGCCGTAGTCGGGTTCGGTGATGCCGGTGGCCACCTGCATGACCTTCGACGTCAGGCCGATCTTGCGGCCCACCGGTCGCCGGCCCGCAGCGGTGCCGCGGCGGCGCCACTCGTTCTGCACCGCGTAGGAGTCCTCGACGGTCATGCCGGGGTGGCGGGCCGTGAGCAGGGGCACCGTCGTGCGATCGCGTTCGGCGGCGGCGAGCTCGTCCGCGATCGCGGTGATCGTCTCGGGGGGCAGCATCGACGTTCTCCTCGGGGTCGGCGTTCGGGGGACCGGCCGTTTCAGCCCTGCTCGTCGCGCGCGGCGTACTTCGCGCGCCACTCGGCGTTCATCGGGAAGAGCCCGTGCACCGGGTGGCCCGCCGCGACCTGCTCGGCGATCCAGGCGTCCTCCTCCTCCTGCGCGAGGGCGGCGTCGACGACCTCCTCGACGAGGGCGCGGGGGACGACCAGGACGCCGTCGGAATCGCCGACGATCACGTCCCCGGGCTGCACCGCCGCCCCGCCGCAGGCGATGGTGACGTCGACGTCCCACGGGACGTGCTTGCGGCCCAGGACGGCGGGGTGGGCCCCGCGGGAGTAGACCGGCAGGCCCACGGCGGCGACGGCGTCGTGGTCGCGGACACCGCCGTCGGTCACGATCCCCGCCGCTCCCCGGGCGTGGGCCCGGATGGCGAGGATGTCGCCGAGCGTCCCCGAACCGGCCTCGCCCCGGGCCTCGATGACGAGGACCTCGCCGGGCTCGACGGCGTCGAAGGCCCGCTTCTGGGCGTTGAACCCACCGCCGTGCGAGGCGAAGAGGTCCTCCCGGTTGGGCACGAACCGCAGCGTCTTGGCCACGCCGACGAGCTTGCGGTCGGGGTGGGCCGGGCGCACGCCGTCGATGCTGACGTTGTTCAGGCCGCGCTTGCGCAGCTGCGCCGACAGCGCCGCCACCGGCGCCTGCTCGAGCTTGGCGCGCAGGCCGTCGCCGAGCCCCGGGGGGGCCGCGGGCGGCAGGCCGGCGGCCTCTCGCGAGCCCCAGGCCTCCTCGCGCTGCTTGTCGTCGACCGCGGGCAGCGAGCCGAGGTCGGCGTCGAAGGCGTGCTCGCCCTGGACGACCGTCGTCACCAACCGGCCGGAGGTGGCGCCGGCGCGCGCACCGCTGACGACGTCGACCTCGACCTCGACGACGTCACCGGGGACGACGACGCTGGAACCGGCGGGCGTCCCGGTGAGGACCACGTCGCCGGTCTCGAGCGTGAAGTGCTGGGAGAGGTCGGCGACGATCTGCGCCGGCGAGAACAGCACGGCGGCGCTCGTGTCCTCCTGGACCAGGGCGCCGTTCACCCACGTGCGCACCCGCAGCGCCGCGGGGTCCACGTCCGAGGCGTCGATGAGCTGCGGCCCGAGGGGGGTGAAGCCGTCGCCGCCCTTGGAGCGGACGTTCGACCCCTTGTCGTTGGCGCGCAGGTCGTACAGGCCCAGGTCGTTGGCGGCGGTGACGTGCGAGACGTGGCGCCACGCCTGCTCGGCGGGCACGCGGCGAGCGGGTTCCCCGATGACCAGGGCGATCTCACCCTCGAAGGCGAGGAGTTCCGTGCCGGCCGGTCGCTCGACGGTGCCGCCGCCGGCGGCCACGGAGCTGGAGGGCTTGAGGAAGTAGGAGGGGGCGGCGGGCCGCCGGCCGCGCTGGTCCGCCCGGGAGGCGTAGCTGAGGTGGACGGCCACCACCTTGCCGGGGCGTCCGGCGGGGAGGGCGGCGAAGCGGGGGTCGTGGTCGGGCTGGGTCATCATCGACTCTCTCCTGACGTGGTATCCGAAACTGTATACGATCCGGTGTCGAGGCGTCGAGGCTCTTGTGGGGGCGCCTTCACCGACCTACGATGTACATCAAGATATACGATGTTGATCCGCATGGTGGATCCGCGCAGTGGATCGCAAGGTGCCTGACGACGACGTGGAGGCGACGCTGATGACCCCTGGACCCGTGGCCGGAACGGCCACCTCCAAGGTCGAAGTGGCCTACCAGCTCATCCGCGACCGCATCCTCGCGGGGGAGTACACGCCCGGGTACCGGCTCGTCCTGGGAGCGCTGGCCAAGGAGCTCGGCTCCTCCTCCGTCCCGGTCCGCGAGGCGATCCGGCGCCTGGAGGCGGAGCACCTCGTGGAGTTCGAGCGCAACGTCGGCGCCACGGTCCGCGGGCTGGACCCCGTGGAGTACCGCTGGACCATGGAGACCCTGGCCGTCGTCGAGGGGGCCGCCGTCGGGCAGGCCGTCCCCCTGCTGACCGCCTCCGACCTTCAGGAGGTGCGCCGGCTCAACGAGCTCATGCGCGCCGAGCTGCACGGGCTGGACCGCGGCGACTTCGACACCCAGCGCTTCAGCCAGCTCAACCAGCGCCTGCACCGCGCGCTGGCCGCGCCCTGCCCCAACCCGCACCTGCTCGACCTCGTCGACCGCGGTTGGCGGCGCCTCAGCACGCTGCGGACCAGCGTGTTCTCCATGGTCCCCGAACGCACCCACCAGTCCGTCGCCGAGCACGACGGGCTCATCGAGCTCATCACCTCCGGCGCAGACCCCGCAGCCGTCGAACAGGCCGCCCGCGCGCACCGCACCGCCACCCTCGCGGCGGTGCTCGCGCACGAGGCGTCCCAGCCCCTCGACGGCACCCCGCCCGGCTGACCGACCGCACCACCACGCTCCCCGACGACCAGGAGGAAACCGTGACCACCACCGCGTCCGAGGCGACCACCCGCCACGTGCCCGAGGGCCTGCCCACCCACCTGCAGCACTTCATCGACGGCGAACTGCGCGATTCCGTCGGCGGCGAGACCTTCGACGTGCTCGACCCGGTCTCGAACGAGAACTACGCCACCGCCTCGGCGGGGCAGGCCGCCGACGTCGACGCCGCCGTGCGGGCCGCCGGGCGTGCCTTCGAGGACGGCCCCTGGCCGACGACGGCGCCGCGCGCCCGCGCCCGCGTCCTCAACAGGATCGCCGACCTCGTCGAGGCCTCCGACGCGCGCCTGGCGGAGCTGGAGACCTTCGACACCGGCCTGCCGATCACCCAGGCCCTCGGGCAGGCGCAGCGCGCAGCGGAGAACTTCCGCTTCTTCGCGGACCTGGTCGTCGCCCAGACCGACGACGCCTACAAGGTGCCCGGCAAGCAGGTGAACTACGTCAACCGCAAGCCGGTCGGCGTCGCGGGGCTCATCACGCCGTGGAACACCCCGTTCATGCTGGAGAGCTGGAAGCTGGCCCCCGCCATCGCCTCCGGGTGCACCGTGGTCCTCAAGCCCGCGGAGTTCACCCCGCTGTCGGCGAGCCTGTGGGCGCAGATCTTCACCGAGGCCGGCCTGCCCAGGGGCGTGTTCAACCTCGTCAACGGCATCGGCGAGGAGGCCGGCGACGCCCTCGTCAAGCACCCCGGCACCCGCCTCATCTCCTTCACCGGCGAGACCACCACCGGGCAGCTCATCTTCCGCAACTCCGCGGCCCACCTCAAGGGCATGTCGATGGAGCTCGGCGGCAAGTCCCCGGCGGTCGTCTTCGCCGACGCCGACCTCGAGGCCGCGCTGGACTCCACGCTGTTCGGCGTCTTCTCCCTCAACGGTGAGCGCTGCACGGCCGGCTCGCGCATCCTGGTCGAGCGCAGCGTCTACGACGAGTTCGTCGAGCGCTA
Organism: Kineococcus auxinigenes; assembly: GCF_050871525.1. Lineage (NCBI taxonomy): Bacteria > Bacillati > Actinomycetota > Actinomycetes > Kineosporiales > Kineosporiaceae > Kineococcus > Kineococcus auxinigenes. Next base: position 60,488 of record NZ_JBKBCT010000003.1, read on the forward strand.
CGCCGCGCGGGCGAAGAACATCGTCGTCGGCAACCCGCACGATCCGGCCACCGAGGTCGGGGCCCTGGTGCACCCGGAGCACTACGAGCGCGTCCTGGGCTACGTCGAGATCGGCAAGACCGAGGGCCGCCTCGTCGCCGGTGGCGGGCGTCCCGACCACCTGCCGGTCGGGAACTACCTGGCGCCCACCGTGTTCGCCGACGTCCCCTCCACGGCCCGCATCTTCCAGGAGGAGATCTTCGGCCCCGTCGTGGCGATCACGCCGTTCGAGGACGAGGCCGACGCGATCCGCCTGGCCAACGACGTCAAGTACGGCCTGGCCGGGTACGTCTGGACCTCGGACCTGCAGCGCGGGCACCGCGTCGCGCACTCCATCGAGGCCGGGATGGTGTGGCTGAACTCCCACAACGTGCGCGACCTGCGCAGCCCCTTCGGCGGCGTGAAGGCGTCCGGCCTCGGCCACGAGGGCGGTTACCGCTCCATCGACTTCTACACCGAGCAGCAGGCGGTCCACATCACCCTGGGCGACGTGCACACCACCCGCTTCGGCGCCCGCGCCGCCAGCGAGATCGACTACTGACCCGCTCCCCTCCACGCACCGCTCTCGACGAGGAGAACACCGTGACCGGCACCCTGCCCACCCCGCCCGACGTCATCCGCTGCGCCTACGCGGAGCTCGTCGTCACCGACCTGCAGAAGTCGAAGTGGTTCTACACCGAGCTGCTCGGGCTCGTGGTGACCGCCGAGACCGAGGACGCGATCTACCTGCGCGCCTTCGAGGAGTACCTGCACCACTCCCTGGTCATCCGCACGGGCCCCGTCGCGGCCTGCGCCAAGCTGGCCTACCGGGTGCGCACGCCGCAGGACCTCGACCTGGCCGAGGACTACTACCGCGCCCTCGAAGTGCCGGTGCGCCGCGTGCCGGCCGGCACCACGAAGGGCATCGGCGAGGCCGTGCAGATCGTCGACCCGCTGGGCTTCCCCGTGGAGTTCTTCCACGACGCCGAGCACGTCGAGCGCTTCACCCAGCGCTACGACGTCCACGGCGCGGGCGCGATCTCCCGCCTCGACCACTTCAACGTCGTCACCCCCGACGTCCCCGCCGCGCGCGAGTACTACGAGGGCCTCGGCTTCAAGGTGTCCGAGGACATCGAGGACGAGGAGGGCACCGTCTACGCGGCGTGGATGTACCGCAAGCCCACCGTCCACGACGTGGCGCTCACCGGCGGCGACGGCCCGCGCATGCACCACATCGCGTTCGCCACCCACGAGCGCAGCCAGATCCTGCACCTGTGCGACCACCTCGGCGCGGTGCGCCGCTCCGACCAGATCGAGCGCGGCCCGGGTCGCCACGGCGTCTCGAACGCGTTCTACCTGTACCTGCTGGACCCGGACGGGCACCGCATCGAGATCTACACGCACGACTACTACACCGGCGACCCGGACAACCCGGTCGTCACCTGGGACGTGCACGACAACCAGCGTCGCGACTGGTGGGGGAACCCGGTCGTCCCGTCGTGGTACTCCAACGCCTCGACCGTGCTGGACCTCGACGGCAACCCCCGCGAGGTCGTCGAGCGCCAGGACACCCGCGAGTCCGACGTGACGATCGGCGCCGACGGGTTCTCCTACACCCGCAAGGACGAGGTCGAGCAGGGCTTCAAGGTCGGTCACCAGGTCTGAGCCGCGCGGCACGAGGCGAGGAGGAGGACGCATGACGAGCACGACGACGGGTGGCGCGACCAGCGGTGCGGGGAACTCCGTGAGCGGTGGCGCCGAGCGCGAGCAGCGGTTGCTGCGGGAGGTGCCGACGCAGCTGTTCATCGGGGGCACCTGGCGCGACGGCAGCGCCGGCACGCTGACCGTGGAGGACCCCGCCACCGGGCAGGTGCTGACCAGCATCGCCGACGCCTCGGTCGACGACGGCGCCGCCGCCCTCGACGCCGCGGCGGCCGCCCAGCACGACTGGGCGCGCACCCCGCCGCGGCAGCGCGCGGAGGTCCTGCGCCGCGCCTTCGACGCGGTCACCGAGCGCGCGGAGGACTTCGCGCTGCTCATGACGCTGGAGATGGGCAAGCCGCTGGCCGAGGCCCGCGGCGAGGTCGCCTACGGCGCGGAGTTCCTGCGCTGGTTCTCCGAGGAGGCCTCGCGCATCTCGGGTCGCTACGCGCAGAACCCGGCCGGTGGGTCGCGGTTGCTGACGATGAAGCAGCCGGTGGGCCCCTGCCTGGCGATCACGCCGTGGAACTTCCCGCTGGCGATGGGCACCCGCAAGATCGGCCCCGCCCTGGCGGCGGGCTGCACCATCGTGGTCAAGCCGGCCACCCAGACGCCGCTGACGATGCTGGCCCTGGTGCGGGTGCTCCAGGAGGCCGGTGTGCCCGACGGGGTCCTCAACGTGGTCACCACCTCGCGCACCAGCGAGGTGATGGCGCCGCTCATCGCCGACCCGCGGCTGCGCAAGCTGACGTTCACCGGTTCCACGCCGGTGGGGCAGGCGCTGGTGCGCCAGTCGGCGGACCGGCTGCTGCGCACCTCCATGGAACTGGGCGGCAACGCGCCCTTCCTCGTCTTCGACGACGCCGACCTGGACGCCGCGGTCGAGGGCGCGATGGCTGCGAAGATGCGCAACATGGGCGAGGCGTGCACCGCCGCGAACCGCTTCTACGCCCAGCGCGGCGTCGCGGAGGAGTTCTCGCAGCGCCTGGCCGAGCGGATGGGGGCGCTGCGCGTCGGGCGCGGCACCGAGGAGGGCGTGCAGGTCGGCCCGCTCATCGACGCGCGCGCCCGCGAGGACGTCGCCGGCCGCGTCGGCGAGGCCGTGCAGGCGGGAGCGCAGGTGCTCACCGGAGGTCAAGGCGTGGGCGAGGCGGGCTACTTCTACGCCCCCACCGTCGTCACCGACGTGCCGGCCGGTGCCCGGCTGCTGACGGAGGAGACCTTCGGGCCGGTGGCCCCGGTGGTCGCCTTCGACACCGAGGAGGAGGGTGTGGCGCTGGCCAACGACACCGAGTACGGCCTGGTCGGCTACGTCTTCACCGAGGGGTTCTCCCGCGGCATGCGGGTGGCCGAGGCGCTGGACACCGGGATGGTGGGCCTGAACGCCGGGGTCATCTCGAACGCCGCCGCGCCGTTCGGCGGGGTCAAGGCCTCCGGGTTCGGCCGCGAAGGCGGATTCGAGGGCATCGAGGAGTACCTCGAGACCAAGTACGTCGGTTTCCCGATGTGATCGACTCGGACCCGATCGACCGGGAGGACCCCGTGATCACTGACGCGGACGGCGTGCCGACCACCCCCGCGGGTGTGGTCGCCGACCTGGTGTCGGCGATGCCGGACCGGGTGCGGACCTCGCCGGCGGTGCTGGAGCAGTACCGCCGGGACCGCTCCGGCCGGGTGAGCGACGGTGCACCGCTGTGCGTCGTCGAGGCCGGCTCGATCGCCGACGTCCAGCACACCTGCCGCACCGCCAGCGCCCACGGCGTCCCGGTGGTCACGCGCGGGGCGGGCACCGGTCTGGTCGGCGGGGGGATCGCGGGGGCCGGGGAGATCGTGCTGTCCACGCGCGCCATGGACCGCGTCCTGCGGATCTCCCCGCAGAACCGCCTGGCGGTGGTCGAGCCCGGTGTCCTCAACGCCGAGCTGAACCGCCGGCTGGCCGGGGAGGGGCTGTGGTGGGCCCCCGACCCGGCCAGCCGGGAGATCTCCACCGTCGGCGGCAACATCGCCACCAACGCCGGCGGTCTGCTGTGCGCCAAGTACGGCGTGACCCGCGACGCCGTGCTGTCGCTGAAGGTGGTGCTGGCCGACGGCCGGCTCATCAGCGTCGGTCACGACACCGTCAAGGGGGTCACCGGCCTGGACCTGTGCGCGCTGCTGGTCGGCTCCGAGGGGACGCTCGGGGTGATCGTCGAGTGCACCCTGAAGCTGCGCCCGCTCGTGCGCGGCGAGGTCGCCACGATCAGCGCGTCCTTCCCCTCCGTCGAGCGGGCCGCGGCGGCGGCCGCGAGCGTCGTGGCGGCCGGGTGGACGCCGGCGGTCATGGAGCTGATGGACCGCCGCACCCTGGAGTGCGTCAGCCGGTACAGCGGCGTCGACTTGCTCTCCCGCGGCGACGCGCTGCTGCTGGTGCAGACCGACGGCACCGGTGCTCTCGAGGAGGGACAGGCGGTCCTGGCCCTCGCCACCGCCGCCGGCGGCGACGCGGAGCTGACGACGGACCCCGAGCAGGGTGCCCGGCTGATGGCCGTGCGCCGGCAGGCGTTCCCGGCCATCGAGACGCTGGGGACGCTGCTGGTGGAGGACGTCGCCGTCCCGCTGGAGGCGATGAGCGCGGTGTTCGCGCGGGTGCGCGAGCTCGAGGAGCGCTACGGCCTCGTCATCCCGACCGCCTGCCACGCCGGGGACGGCAACCTGCACCCCACCTTCGCCTTCCGGGGCGAGGAGGTGCCCGAGGCGGTCTGGCGGGCGGCCGGGGAGCTGTTCCAGTTCGCCCTGCAGGTGGGTGGCACCCTGTCCGGCGAGCACGGCATCGGCCTGCTCAAGCGCCGGTGGCTGGGGGACGAGCTGGGTGCGGACCAGCTCGACCTCCAGCGGCGGATCAAGGAGGTCTTCGACCCCGCGGGCATCCTCAACCCGGGCAAGGTCTTCGCTCCGGGAGCCTGACCCGGTGCGAGTGAGCGACCGGCACGACCGTTCTCGACGGGCTTCCGGCGAGCGGGTTCCCGTCCTAAGGTGGTGCCGTCCGGGTGAGGTTCCCGGTGCCCGCAAAAGGGGCACGAAGCGGTGGTGCCGCGAGACACACATGGAAACCTCCCGCACCGTCGCCCCGGAGTCCACGTGTCCACGACGTCCGCCCTGGTCGCCCACGCCCTCGCCCCGCACGTCACCGACGCCTTCGGCCTGATGGGCAACGGCAACGCCCGCTTCATCGACGCCCTGCACACCGCGGGACGGGTGCGGTTCACCGCGGTGCGCCACGAGGCGGCCGCCGTCGCCGCGGCCGACGCGTACTGCCGCGCGAGCGGGCGGATCGCCGTCGCGACCACCACGTACGGCGCGGGTTTCACCAACGCGGTCACCCCGCTCGCCGAGGCGGCGCAGGCGCGCGTCCCCCTCGTGCTCGTCGTGGGCGACCAGCCGACGACGGGACCGCGACCGTGGGACGTCGCCCAGGGGGCGATCGCCGCCGGGGTCGGTGTGCGCACCTTCACCGTCGGCACGGACGACGCGGTCGCCGTGACGACCGCGGCGTTGCAGCACGCCCTGGGCGAGCGCACTCCGGTCGTCGTGGCGATCCCGTACGACGTCGCCAAGCAAGAGGCCGGCCGGGCGCCCCGTGCCGGGGAGCTGCCGGCGCTGGAACCTGCGGTCCCGGTCGACGTGGACCTCGTCGCGGCCGCCGCCGCGGCATCGGACCTGGCCACCGCCCGGCGACCGTTCCTGCTGGCCGGGCGCGGCGCCGTCCTGGCCGGTGCCGGTCCCGTCCTCGGGGAGCTCGCGGAGGTCCTCGGTGCCGTCACGGGCACCACGGCGACCGCGCGCAGCCTCTTCCCCGACCCGCGCTTCGACCTGGGGGTGACCGGGGGGTTCGGCCACGAGGGGGCGATGGCGCTGGTGGGCGAGGCGGACGTGGTCCTCGTCGTGGGCGCGGGCCTGAACCAGTTCACGACGCGTTTCGGTCGCCTCTTCGGTGCCGGCACCCGGGTCGTGCAGATCGACGAGGCGGAGGGCCCGACCCACCCGGTGGTGACGCGGTTCGTCCGGGGTGGTGCCGCCGGTGCCGTGCGTGCCGTGCTCGACGCCCTGCCTGCCCGGACGAACGCGGTCCCCGGGTGGCGAGATGCGGCCGCTGCGCTGACGCGGCGCGGGCTGCACCGCCGGCACCCGGGTTCCGGGCTCGCGCCCGACGGGCGGCTGGACCCCCGCAGCGTGGCCGCGCGGCTGGCGGAGGTGCTGCCCGAGGACCGCGTCGTCGTGTCCGACGGCGGGCACTTCATCGGCTGGGCGAACACGTACTGGCCCGTGGCCGAGCCGCACCGGATGCAGATGGTCGGCACCGCCTACCAGAGCATCGGGCTGGGCCTGGCCAGCGCCGTCGGCGCGGCACGCGCCTGCCCGGGCTCCACGATCGTCCTGTCGACGGGCGACGGCGGCTGCCTGATGGCGCTGGCCGACCTGGAGAGCGTGGTGCGCACCACGCGCCGCGGCGTGGTCGTCGTCTGGAACGACGCCGCGTACAACGCCGAGGTGAGCCTGTACGGCTCGCAGGGCCTGGCGCTGGAACCGATGCTGATCCCCGAGGTGGACTTCGCCGGCCTGGCCCGCGCCGTGGGTGCCGAGGCGGCGGTGGCGCGCACCGTGGAGGACCTGGAACGCCTGACCGAGTGGCTCGCCTCCGGGCGCGAGGGCGTCTTCCTCCTCGACTGCCGGATCAGCGCGAGCGTCGTGGCGCCCTACCAGGAGGAGATCATCGCGGTGAACGCGGCCGCGAAGTAGCCGGCCGCCGCCCCCGGAGGGGCGGCGGCCGGCGCGGGCGTCAGGTCCTCGCGGCCACGGGCCGGCGCAGCAGCGGTGCGAAGTAGGCCGCCAGCTCCGCGTGCGCGTCCAGCGGCAGCACGTTCGCCACGTACTGGTCCGGGCGCACCACCACGACGCCACCGCTGCGGTCCACACCGCGCAGCTCGAAGACGTCCGACGCCGGGTCGGCCGCGTACACCTTCTCGTGGTCGATCAGCCCGAACGGGCCGGTCCGGGGTTTGAACACCTCCGGGACGGCGGTGGTGTCGACCTCCGGGTGCGCCTGCTGGTAGACCACCTTCACGTCGAACCACGCGTCCAGGTCGGCACCGGCCGGGGTGGCGGCCAGCGGGGAGTCCGCCGCGCCGGTCAGCCACTGCGCCAGTTCCCCGACGGCCGAGCCCTCGCCGGGCCCGGCCGCGTCGGCGAAGACGTAGATCCGCCAGCGGCCGTCCGCAGTGGCGTGGTGCCCCAGGTGGACGGGGTTGCCGTCGCAGACGCGGACGACGGGCGCGGACTTGAAGCGCCTGCCGACGGGGAAACCGGTGGCGAGTTCCTGGTGGACGGGTTCGGCGACGAGCTGCGAGGGGGCGTACCGGACCGCGAGACCGGCGAGGTTCTCGGCGGTGCGGACGTAGTACCTCTCCAGCTCGGAGGGGTCCGCCATCTCCTCGGGCTTCTTGGCCATGAGCGTGGACCACTCGCGGTCGAAGTCGATGAGGGCCTGGGCGGCGACCTGCCGCTCGGCCGAGTAGGTGCTCAGCAAGCTCTCCGGGCTGCGGCCCTCCAGCACGTGCCCGAGCTTCCAGGCCAGGTTGAAACCGTCCTGCATGGACACGTTCATGCCCTGCCCGGCCTTGGCGCTGTGGGTGTGGCAGGCGTCGCCCGTGATGAACACGCGCGGGCTGCGGCTCCCCGCCTCCTCGGGCAGGACGTCGTCGAAGCGGTCCGTCAGGCGGTGGCCGACCTCGTAGACGCTGTGCCACGCGACGTCGCGCACGTCCAGGGTGTACGGGTGCAGGATCTCCTGCGCGGTGGCGATGATCTGCTCGATCGTGGTGCTGCGCACCGCGCTGCTGCCGCCCTCGGGGACCTCGCCGAGGTCGACGTACATGCGGAACAGGTGCCCGCCCTCGCGCGGGATGAGCAGGATGCTGCCGCCGGTGGCGGACTGGATGGCGCACTTGCGCCGGATGTCGGGGAAGTCGGTGACGGCCAGGGCGTCCATGACGCCCCAGGCGTGGTTGGCGGCGGCGCCCGCGAGCGTGCAGCCGATCGAGGCCCTCACCCTGCTGCGGGCACCGTCGGCACCGACGACGTACTTCGCCCGGACGGTGCGGCTCCGGCCCGCGCGCTCACCCGCCGTGTGGACGAGGGTGACCTCGACGGGGTGCTCGCGCCCCTCGTGGACCTGCAGGCCGCTGAACTCGTAGCCGTAGTCCGGGCGCATCCGGGTCGGGGAGTTCGCCATGAACTCGGCGAAGTAGTCCAGCACCCGGGCCTGGTTGACGATGAGGTGCGGGAACTCGCTGATGCCCGACGGGTCGTCCGGTGTCAGCGCGGTGCGGGTGATGCGGGCCGGGTCGGTGGGGTCCGGCTTCCAGAACGCGGTCTCGGTGATCCGGTACGCCTCGGCGGTGATCCGGTCGGCGAAGCCGAACGCCTGGAACGTCTCCACGCTGCGCGCCTGGATCCCGTCGGCCTGGCCGATGGCGAGGCGGCCGTCGCGTCGGTCGACGATGCGGGTCACCACGCCGGGGAAGCGGGAGAGCTGGGCTGCGGTGATCATCCCGGCCGGGCCGGTCCCGACGATGAGGACGTCGACCTCGTCGGGCAGGTCGTCCGGACGGTCGAGCCCGACGCCGGCTGCCGGCTGGACCCGGGGATCACCGGAGACGTATCCGTGGTGGTGGAACTGCACGGGCTGTGCCCACCTCTCTGTGGCCGCCTGCGCCGCCGTCGACGCGTTCGATATCAGAACACTCAACTCTGATGTAGAACAACCGTAGGGACGCCCGCCGGTACCGTCAAGGCCGACCGGCGTCTCGGTAGGGTCTGCGGCAACCACCGGTTCGGCGAGGGGGAGGCGTGGCGGTCGAGGGGGCGCTGTCGCAGACGCTGTCGCGCGGGTTGCGGGTCCTGGAGCTGCTCGCCGGGGCGGAGCGTCCCCTGAGCGTCGACGACGTCGCCGCCGGTCTCGGGCTGCACCGCTCCATCGCCTACCGGCTGCTGCGGACGCTGGAGGCGCACCGCCTCGTCGACCGGGACCCGGCCGGGCGCTACCGCCCCGGCGTCGGGCTCGCCGTGCTGGCGCGCTCCGTGCTCCCGGACCTGCGCACCGCGGCCGAGCCGGTGCTGGAGGCCGTCGCCGCCGACCTGGGCGTCACCGCCTTCGCGGTGGTCGCCCGCGGCGAGGACTGCGTGACGCTGGCCAGCGTGGAATCCCGGCGCCCCGGTGCGAGCCTCGCCCAGCGGCCCGGGACCGTCCACCCCCTGCAGCGGGGCGCCCCGGGGCTGGCCCTGCTCGCCGCCCGTCCCGCGGCGGCCGGGGGCTCGCGCGCCGCCGAGGTCGCCGCGGTGCGCCGCCGCGGCTGGGCGACCTCCCACGACGAGGTGATCCCCGGCCTGCGGGCCGTCGCGGTGCCGGTCCCGGCGCACCTGGAGGAGCCGTGCGCCCTCGCGGTCGTGTACATCGACGGCACGGTGCTCGACGAGGCGCACCTCGCCGCGCGCCTGGCCGCGGCGGCCGGCGAGCTCTCTGCGGCGCTGGGTCGCGGCGGTGGTGCGACGGGTGCGCTCGGGTGAACGACCCGGCCCGCACCTCCCCGAGCCCGTCCAGCCCGGTTAGCATCGGGCGGCCGCCTCGGCGCCGTGGCGGCGGACCGGGAGGGAGAGCCGTGACGTCCGCACCTGAACCGGTACGCGCAGGCGGGTCCCTGGACCTGCAGGGCATCGACGCCTTCCGTGACGCGATCTCCTCCGCCTTCGTGCCGCTGCGGGTCAGCACGAGCACCCCCGACCGCTTCCGCGCGCACCTGCGGTCCTCGGGGGCGGGCGGTGTCGAGGTGGTCGAGATCGCCGCCCGCCGCCAGCTGGTGGAACGCACCCCGGCGCTCGTGGAGAACGGCGGCCCTCCCCGCTTCAAGGTGAGCGTGCAGCTGGAGGGCAGCTGCCTGCTCGTGCAGGGGGATCGCGAAGCGGTCCTGGGTGCCGGCGACCTGGCGGTCTACGACACCTCCCGGCCGTACTCCATGGCCTTCGACGACGACTTCCGCGCGGTGATCCTCATGTTCCCGCACGCCCTGGTGGGCCTGGCGCCCGAGCAGGTCCGCGAGGTGACGGCGACCCGGTTCGACGGCGGTGACGGCCTGGGGGCCGTGGTGGCGCCCTTCCTCACGCACGTGGCCGACCAGCTCGACCGGCTCCCGGGCCCGGCCCGCACTCGGCTGACCACGCACGCGCTGGACCTGGTCACCACCCTGGTCTCCTCGGAGCTGGACGTCCGCTCCAGCGCGGACGCCCGCCGGCGCGCGCTGCTGGCGCGCATCCACGAGCACGTCGAGGCGCACCTGGGCGACCCCGGGTTGACGCCCGCCGGCATCGCCGCGGCCCACCACGTCTCCACCCGCCACCTGCACGGGTTGTTCCGCGCGGAGGGCGCGACCGTCTCCGGCTGGATCCGGCAGCGCCGCCTGGAGCGGTGCCGGCGCGACCTCACCGACCCCCGTCTCGCGGGCGTGCCCGTCGCCGCCATCGGCGCCCGGTGGGGTTTCCACGACCCGGCGCACTTCTCCCACGTCTACAAGGCCGCTTACGGCGAACCGCCGTCGGGCACCCGCAGCGCGCTGCGGCGAGGCTGAGGCGCCGGGGCCCCGGTGGGGGGTGCGGGGCGGGACCCGCGGGTGGTCCCGGCCCCGCCGCGTTCAGCCGGCCAGGCCCGCCGCGTTCAGCCGGCCAGGCCCGCCGCGGCCTTCTCGCCGATGAGGATGCTGGGCGCGTTGGTGTTCCCGGACGTGATCCTCGGCATGATCGAGGCGTCGGCGACGTGCAGGCCCGCCAGGCCGTGCACCCCCAGCCGCTGCGGGTCGACGACGGAGAGCTCGTCGTGACCCATGCGGCACGTGCCCACCTGGTGGTGGTAGGTGATGACGGTGCGGCGCACGTACTCGCGCAGCTCCTCGTCCGTGCCCACCCCCGGGCCCGGGTACAGCTCCTGCGCGCCCCACTCCTCGGCCAGTGCCGGGGCGGCACCGATCTCGCGGCACTGGCGCACCGAGAACACCAGCGCCTCCAGGTCGCTCTCCTCGGCCAGCGCCGCCGGGTCGATGAGCAACTCGTCGTCGGGGGAGGGCCCGGACAGCCGCAGTTCACCGCGGCTGGCCGGGCGGACGATGCCGGCCTGGAGGGTGAAACCCGTCGCCGGGCCCTGCATCCCCTCCTGGTACATGGGCACGCTGAAGTTGATCGGCTGGGTGTCCGGCACGTCCAGGGCGGGGCGGCTGCGGGCGAACAGGTGCGTCTGGGTGATCGAGGCGCCGCCGGTGGGCGGGGCGATCTCCCGGCGGGTCGTGGTGAGCAGCACCGGGGACAGGAAGTGGTCGTGCAGGTTCTTGCCGACCCCGGGCAGGTCCAGGACGGGGCGCACCCCCACGGCCTCCAGCTCGGCGGCCGGCCCGATGCCGCTGAGCAGCAGCAGCCGCGGCGAGCCGATGGCCCCGGCGGCGAGCACGACCCGACCGGCCTCCTGGCGCACCAGCTCCCCGCCCGCCTCGTACTCCAGGCCGACCACGCGCCCGCCCTCCACGAGCAGGCGGTGCACGTGGGCTCCGGTGACGAGGTCCAGGTCCGGCGAGCCGAGCACCGGGCGCACGTAGGCGGTGAACGTGGTCAGCCGCCTGCCGTCGCGCACGGTGACCTGCTGCTGGGAGATCCCGTCGAGCTCACCGGCGTTGTAGTCCGGGTTCAGCGGGATCCCGACCTGCTGGGCGGCCTCCACGATCGAGGCCTGGATCGGCGCGAGCGGGTAGCTGCCGACCACGTCGAGCAGACCGCCCTTGCCGCGCAGCTCGCCGGCCCCGCCGTCGTAGTCCTCGATGTCCTTGAAGACCGGCAGCACGTCCTCCCACGACCAGCCCTCGCAGCCCGCCGCGGCCCAGGCGTCGTAGTCCGAGGCGTGCCCGCGCACGTAGATGGCCGCGTTGAGCGAGTGCGAGCCGCCGACCACCCTGCCCCGGGGCAGGTGCAGCCGACGGTTCGCGGCGTGCGGCTGGGGGGTGGTCCAGTACCCCCAGTCGTCCGGGCTCAACCACAGCTCCCCGAGGCGGCCGACGTCGTGGATGGCCGGGTTCACGTCGTCGCCGCCGGCCTCCAGCAGGAGGACGCGCTGACCGGCGTCCACGAGGCGGCGAGTGATCACGGAACCGGCGGAACCGGCACCGACGACGATGGTGTCGTAGGACAAGGTCGTCTCCTTCGACGGGCTGCTGCGCTGCGGCTCTCTCCTGCGGACCCTGCACCGCGCCTGCGGCCCCGGTCACCAGCGCGGGTGTCTTCGTGCACCCGTGGACAAGGGCCTCGCGCTGACGGCCAAGGCTCCCGGCCGCCGGCGGGCGATGCTGGACCCGTCACCGCGGCCGGCTCACCGAGGAGCCCGCGAGCAGGACCAGGAGGAGCACCTGATGATCGACACCACGACGGCCCCCGCCGCCCACGAGGAGCTGCTGGCCCGGGTGGCCGCCCCGCAGGGCCAGGGCCGCGAGATCCGGGAGCCCGCCACGGGCGCGGTGCTCGGCAACGCCCCGGTGCACACCGTCGAGGACCTCGACGCGGCCGTCGCCGCCGCCCGCGCCGCCCAGCCCGGCTGGGCCGCCCGCGGCCACGAGGAGCGCTCGCAGGCGCTGCTGCGCATGGCCGACCGGATCGACGCCCTGGCCGAGCCGCTGGCGCAGCTGCTGGCGCGCGAGCAGGGCAAGCCGCTCAACGGCCCGAACGCCCGCTTCGAGATCGGTGCCTGCTCGTCGTGGCTGCGCGCCACCGCCGGCACGGTGCTCGAACCGCAGGTCGTCGTCGACGACGGCACCACCCGCGCCGAGCTCGTCTACCGGCCCGTCGGGGTCGTCGGGGCGATCGGCCCGTGGAACTGGCCGCTCATGATCTCGATCTGGCAGATCGCGCCCTCGCTGCGGATGGGCAACTCGGTCGTGGTCAAGCCCTCGGAGTTCACGCCCCTCAGCGTGCTGGCGCTCGTGTCGATCCTGAACGAGGAGCTGCCGGAGGGCGTCCTGACCGCCGTCTCGGGCGAGCGGGAGGTGGGCGCGCGCCTGTCCTCGCACCCCGACGTGGACAAGGTGATGTTCACCGGCTCCACCGCCACCGGTCGCAAGATCATCGAGAGCTCTGCCGGGAACCTGGCCCGCCTCACCCTGGAGCTGGGTGGCAACGACGCCGGGATCGTCCTGCCCGACGCCGACCCGGAGGCGATCGCCGAGGGCCTGTTCTGGGGCGCCTTCATCAACACCGGCCAGACCTGCGCGGCCCTGAAGCGGCTGTACGTGCACGACTCCCTCTACGACCGGGTCATCGACGCCCTCGCGGAGGTCTCGCGGAAGATGCCGATGGGCCCCAGCCTGGACGAGTCCAGCGTGCTGGGCCCGCTGCAGAACAAGCAGCAGTTCGACATCGTCGCCCGGCTCGTCGAGGACGCCAAGCAGCGCGGCGGCCGGGTCGTCACCGGCGGCGAGCCGGCGACCGAGCTGGGGGAGCTGTTCTTCCCGATCACCCTCGTCGCGGACCTGCACGACGGCGACCCGCTCGTCGACGAGGAGCAGTTCGGCCCCGCGCTGCCGATCATCCGCTACAGCGACGTGGAGGAGGCGATCGCCAGCGCCAACCGCCTCGACGTGGGGCTCGGCGGATCGGTGTGGTCCTCGGACCCGGCGGCGGCGCGCGCCGTCGCCGAGCGCATCCAGGCCGGCACCGTGTGGATCAACTCGCACGGTTCGGTGCACCCCATGATGCCGTTCGGCGGCGTCAAGAGCTCCGGCTACGGGCTGGAGTTCGGGGTGGAGGGCCTGAAGGCCGTCGCCGCCCCGCAGGTGATCAGCGGCGCCTCGCCGACCGTCGCGCCGACGGCCTGAGACGTCCTGACGGACCCGCCCGCACCCGGGCGGGTCCGTCCAGCACCTCGCGGTGCGAAGCAGGCGGTGCGAAACAGGCGGTGCGAAACAGGCAGGTAACGAGATCTTCTCACCGGTGCAACTCGCCCCTGCCCCGGTGGTTCTACGGTCGGAGACTCAAAGAGGAGTTCCACGACAGGGGCTCCGGTGAGGAGTGGTAACCGTGCGACGAGCGACCCTGGTGATGCGTGGCGGCAAGGTCTTCACCGTCGACGCCGACTTCACGACCGCCTCGGCGGTGGCGATCCTCGACGACCTCGTCGTGGCCGTCGGCAGCGACGAGGAGATCGAGGAGTGGATCGGTCCGGAGACGGAGGTGGTCGAGCTCGCGGGCCGGTCGGTCCTGCCCGGCATCAACGACTCGCACCTGCACGCCATCGCCTTCGGCCTGGACTCCCCACCGCTTTCCCTGGACCTCACCCACCCCACCGTCACGTCCATCGCGGACATCCGCGAGGCCGTGCGGGAGGCCGTCGCGGCCGCCGCGCCGGGGGAGTGGATCGTGGGGACGGGGTGGGACGACGGCTACCTGGCCGAGTGCCTGGCGGAACCGGGCCGCCTGCCCCACCGCGACGACGTCGACGCGGTCAGCCCGGACAACCCCGTCTTCCTGCAGGACTACTCCCGGCACACCTCCTGGGTGAACTCGGCGGCCCTGTGGGCTGCGGGCGTCGACGAGTCCACCCCGGTACCCGACGGCGGGTACGTCGACGCCAGCGCGGACGGCCGGCTGACCGGTGTCCTGCGCGAGGGGGCGCAGGCCCTCGTGCAGGGGGCGCTGCCGGCGCTGACCGCCGAGCGGCGGGAGCAGGCGATCCGCTCCGCGGTCCGGAAGCTGCAGGAGCTGGGCATCACCAGCATCACCGACCCGGCCCTCGGGCCCGGCGGCGAAGCGCTCGCCGGTGGTGCCATGGGCACCGAGGGTCTGGCCGTCTACGCGCGCCTGGCGGCGGCCGGTGAGCTCGGCGTCCGGGTCAGCGCACTGCTGCTGCCGACCGGGATGTCCGGATCGGCCGAGGAGTTCCGGGAGAACCTGGGTACCGAACTGCCCGAGCAGCCGGACCCCCGCCGCTTCCGCGTCCTCGGCGTCAAGGTGTTCGCCGACGGCATCCCGCCGAGCGGGACGGCCTGGATGCACGAGGAGTACGTCGGCGGGGGGTGCGGCTCCCTGTGCGTGGGCGGCGCCACCGACGAGCAGCGGGTGGAGACGCTGCGGGAGATGGTGCTCGCCGGGCACGAGGCCGGCCACCAGCTCGGCATCCACGTCACCGGTGACCGGGCCATCGACGCGGTCGTCGACGCCATCGTCGCCGCGCAGCAGGCGCACCCGCGCCCGGACGCCCGCCACTACCTCATCCACGGCGACTTCGTGAGCGCGGCGACGCTGGCGCGGATGGCCGAGCACGGCATCGGGGTCAACATGAACCCCACCATCAAGTGGACGATCGCCGACCTCGAGGTCGGAGTCGTCGGCGCCGAGCGCGCCTCCTACGAGTGGCCCTACCGCCTGGCGGCCGAGTCCGGTGTCCACCTCATGAGCAGTTCCGACGCGCCCGTCACCGTCCCCGACTGGCGCCAGGGGCTGTCGACCATGCTGCTGCGCGAGGGGAAGGCGAGCGGCGAGGTGAGCGGACCGGACCAGCGGATCGACCTCGCGACCGCGCTGCGCACCTACACCAGCAACCCGGCGTGGCAGGACTTCGCCGAGGACTGGAAGGGGACGCTCGAGGCCGGGAAGGTGGCCGACCTCGTGGTGGTCGGCGCCGACCTGGAGACCGTCGACCCCCACGACCTGCCCACCGTGCCGGTCGACCTCACCGTCCTCGGTGGCCGTGTCGTCCACCGGCGGGCCGAACCCGCCGTCGTCTGACGGTGCCACTGCGACCACGGGAGAGACCTTGACCACCGGATACCTCTGGCACGAGCTCTACGGGTGGGGCGACACGGGCAGCGCTCCGCTGTTCCCGGCCGACCCGGGCATCGGGCTGCAACCGATCTCCCACCACGTCGCGCACGCCGACACCAAGCGGCGGATGCACGAGCTCGTCGTCGTGTCGGGGCTCATCGACCACCTCCACCGCCTCCAACCCCGGCACGCCAGCGAGGAGGAACTGCTGCGAGCGCACACCCCCGAGCACGTCGAGCGCATCCAGCGGGAGAGCCGGCAGCCCAAGGGCGGTGACGCCGGTGACGGGATCTCCCCGTTCGGCAAGGGCGGCTACGAGATCGCCACCCTGGCCGCCGGCGGAGCCATCGAGATCGTCGACGCTGTCGTGGAGGGGCGCATCGACAACGGTTACGCGCTGGTCCACCCGTGCGGGCACCACGCACCGGCGCACACCGGGATGGGGTTCTGCGTCTTCAACAACGCGGCCGTCGCCGTCAAGCGGGCCCGTGAGGTGCTCGGCGTGCCGAAGGTGGCCGTGGTGGACTGGGACGTCCACCACGGCAACGGCACCCAGTCCATCTTCTGGGACGACCCGTCGGTCCTCACGATCTCCCTCCACCAGGACCGCTGCTTCCCGCCGAACTCCGGCTTCAGCACCGAGCGCGGTGAGGGCGCGGGCCACGGGTACAACCTCAACATCCCCATGCCCCCCGGCACCGGGGACGGCGGGTACCTCTACGCCACCGAGAACGTCATCGTCCCGGCGCTGCGCGCCTTCCGCCCGGACCTGATCGTCGTCGCCTCCGGCATGGACCCCAACGCCATGGACCCGCTGGCGCGCCAGCTGGTGACGTCCAGGGGGTTCCGGGGCATGACGCAGATGGTGCTCGACGTCGCCCGGGAGGTCTGCGGGGGGAAGGTGGCGATGGTCCAGGAGGGCGGTTACTCCCCGTACTACGTCCCCTTCTGCGGTTACGCGTGCATCGAGACGCTCGCGGGTGTGCAGCTGATGGAGGACCCGCTGTTCCCCGTGGTGGGCGGCATGTACGGCCACGACCTGGAGCCGCACCAGAAGGCGGCGTGCGACCAGGCCGCCGAGCTGATCGCCGGCATCGGCTGACGATCGGCGTCCGGTCGTTCGGCGCGCCCGGGCCGGGCCGTCGGTACCGCCTGCGCGCGCCGCTGCCGGCGGTGCGAGGCTGTGCCCACCATGCCCAGGCTCGTCGACCACGCCGAACGCCGCCAGCGGATCATCGAGGCCGCCTGGCACCTCATCGCCGACCGCGGCCTGGAGGCCGCCACCATGCGGGAGATCGCCCGTGCGGCCGGGTACGCCAACGGGGCGCTGACGCACTACTTCGCGGACAAGGAGGCCCTGCTGCGGGCCGTCTACCAGCACGTGTACGCGGCCACCAACGACCGCGCGGCCGAGGCCGTCGAGGGCCTGCGGGGCGTCGATGCGCTGCGCGCCTTCTGCCGGCAGGTCCTGCCGCTGGAGGAGCTCACCCTCGACGAGGCCCGTGCGGTGCTCGCGGTGTGGGGGCGCCTCCCGGCCGACGAGGACCTCGCCGTCCTGCACGCCGAGTCGATGCGAGCCTGGCGCACCTCGATCCGCGGCTGGCTCGCCGAGGGGCGCTCGCTCGGGCAGGTCCGCACCACCAGCACCGACGACGTCCTCGCCGATCAGTTGCTGGCGCAGCTGATGGGGTCGCAGGTCATGGTCCTGGCTGGTGACGTCAGCGGACCGGCGTCCCAGGAGGCCGCCCTGGAGGACTGGATCTCCCGGTTGAGCCGCTCCTGACCGGGTCCGGCCCCGAGCCACCGCTGAGGGAACCGACCGAACCCCGACTCGTCGGGCGAGAGCGCGAAACAAGACCGTAACGGGGTCTTCTCAAGGAGGAAACCCACGGGTTACGGTTGGTTCTACAGTCGGAGACTCAACGAGGAGGTCCCGCATGAGCACGACCGTGCCCGCACCTGATCTGACCACCACCGGTCGTCACCCCCTGTCCTCGCTGACCGTGCAGGAGATCAGCGCGGTCCGCGAGGTCCTCGATGCCGCCGGCCTCGTCCACGAGGGCACCCGCTTCGTGTACGTCGGGCTCGAGGAACCCACCAAGGCCGAACTGCGCGCCGCACGCGACGGCGGCGCCGCTCCCGTGCGCCGCGCTCGCGCCCTCCTGCACGACGTGCGCGTCGTGGCGGCCAAGGACGTGATCGTCGACCTGGACGCGCGCCGGGTCGAGTCCGTCACCGACCTGGACGCCGAGGCCGACGGGCAGCTGCCCGTCCTCGACGAGGAGTTCGAGCTCGTCGAGCAGCTGCTCGCCACCGACGAGCGGTGGCTGGCGGCGCTGGCCGCGCGGGACCTCGACGTCGCCGACGTGCGCGTCGCACCGCTGTCGGCCGGCGTCTTCGACGACATCGAGGGCGAGGTCGGCAAGCGCGTCCTGCGCGGGCTGGCCTTCCGCCAGGACCACCCGGAGGACCACGCCTGGGCGCACCCGATCGACGGCCTCGTCGGCTACGTCGACGTGATCGCCCGCGAGGTGGCCCAGGTCGTCGACCTCGGGGTCGTCCCCGTGCCGCAGGGGTCGGGCAACTACGACGACCCGGCGGTGCGCGGGGAGTACCGCACGAGCCAGAAGCCCATCTCGATCACCCAACCCGAGGGACCGTCCTTCACCCTCGACGGCGATCTGCTGCAGTGGGAGAACTTCTCGGTGCGCGTGGGGTTCGACGCCCGCGAAGGGCTCGTGCTGCACGAGATCTCCTTCTTCGACCGCGATCAGCAGCGCCAGCGCCCGATCGTCCACCGGGCCTCCATCGCCGAGATGGTCGTGCCGTACGGCGACCCGTCCCCCGTGCGCAGCTGGCAGAACTACTTCGACACCGGTGAGTACCTCATCGGCCGCTACGCCAACGCCTTGGAGCTGGGCTGCGACTGCGTGGGGGAGATCACCTACCTGGACGGCGTCATCGCCGACGAGACGGGCAACCCGCGGGTGCTGCCGAACGCCGTCTGCATCCACGAGGAGGACTACGGCATCCTCTTCAAGCACACCGATCTGTGGGCCGGCAAGGCCGCCGTGCGCCGCCAGCGCCGCCTCGTCATCTCGTTCTTCACCACGGTCGGCAACTACGACTACGGTTTCTACTGGTACCTCTACCTCGACGGGACCATCGAGTTCGAGGCCAAGGCCACCGGCATCGTCTTCACCTCCGCGTACCCCGGTGAGGGTTACCCGTACGCCTCGGAGATCGCTCCCGGCCTGGGTGCTCCCTACCACCAGCACCTGTTCAGCGCACGCCTGGACATGGCGGTGGACGGCGACACCAACCTCGTCGAGGAGGTCGACGTCGCCCGGGTGCCGATCGGCCCGGACAACGTCCGCGGCAACGCGTTCACCACCACCGTCACCCCGCTGCGCACCGAGCTGCAGGCCGTGCGCAAGGCGGACCCGGCCGCGGCGCGGGTCTGGCACATCAGCAACCCGAACCGCGAGAACGCCCTGGGGCGCCCGGTGGCCTACGCGCTGTTCCCCGAGGGGCAGCCGACGTTGCTGGCCGCGGACGACTCCTCGATCCAGAAGCGCGCGGCGTTCGCGGCCGAGCACCTGTGGGTCACCCGCTACGACCCAGCTGAGCGTTACTCCGCCGGCGACTTCGTCAACCAGCACTCCGGGGGTGCGGGCCTGCCGGCCTACGTCGCCGACGACCGCGACATCGACGGGCAGGACGTCGTCGTGTGGCACACCTTCGGCCTGACGCACGTACCCCGACCGGAGGACTGGCCGATCATGCCGGTGGACTACACCGGCTTCAAGCTCAAGCCGGTCGGCTTCTTCGACCGCAACCCCGCCCTCGACGTCCCGCCGACCTCCTCCGGGCACTGCTCCGCAGGCGGCGGTGCGAACGGGAACGGTGCCAGCGGCGCTCCCTGCCACGGCGGGGAGATCGGTCGTGGCTGAGGCGGTGCGCGCCGGCGAGACCGAGCACCACGGACTGCGGGGGACCATCGGCGTGCCGGGGATCGTGTTCCTCGTCGTCGCCTCCGCCGCCCCGCTGACCGCCATCGGCGGTGCCCTGCCGGTGATGCTCGCCATCGGCAACGGTGCCGGAACCCCCTCGGCCTACCTCGTCGTGGCGCTCGTCCTGCTGCTGTTCAGCGTCGGCTACGCCGCGATGAGCCGGCACGTCACGGACACCGGCGCGTTCTTCGCCTTCGTCACCCGCGGCCTGGGTCGGCGTGCCGGGCTCGGCTCGGCCGGTCTGGCGCTGCTGACGTACACGGCCGTCCAGGCCGCCGTCTACGGCCTGGCCGCCGCCACCCTGCAGGGCCTGGTCGTGCAGTACGGCGGACCGGACCTGCCCTGGTGGCTGTGGGCGCTCGTGCTCGTCGCGGTCGTCGCCGTGCTGGGTTACCGCAACATCGACCTGGGTGCCAAGGTCCTCGGCGTCCTGCTCGTGCTGGAGATCGGGATCGTCGCCGCCCTCACCGTCGCGATCTTCGTCAAGGGCGGTCCGGAGGGCACGTCGCTGACCTCCTTCGAGCCCTCCTCCTTCAGCAGCGGTTCCCCGGGCATCGCCCTGATGTTCGCCATCGCCTCCTTCATCGGCTTCGAAGCCACCTCGATCTACGGCGAGGAGGCCCGCGACCCGCGCCGCACCGTTCCGATCGCCACCTACGTCGCCGTCGTGCTCATCGGCGTCTTCTACGCCCTGGCCAGCTGGGCGATCGTGACGGCCGTCGGTCCCTCGCAGGTGCAATCGGTGGCCGGCGAGCACATCGGCGACCTGGTCGTCGGCGTCGTGAGCGGGCAGTACCTGGGCTCCTTCGGCGACCACGTCCTGCCGGTGCTGCTGTTCACCAGCCTCTTCGCCGCGCTGCTGTCCTTCCACAACGCCATCTCGCGCTACTTCTTCGCGCTCGGCCGCGACGGGGCGCTGCCCTCGGCCCTGGCCCGCACCCACGCGCGGCACCGCTCGCCGCACACCGGTTCCCTGACGCAGACCGCCACTGCGGTCATCGTGCTGGCGGCCTTCGCGCTCGCCGGCGCCGACCCGGTGGCGCAGTTGTTCACCTGGATGTCCGGCCTGGCCACCGTCAGCGTCGTCACGCTCATGCTGCTGGCGTGCACGGCCGTGCTGGTGTTCTTCGCCCGGACCCGCCTGGACCGCCGGGTGTGGAACACCCGCGTCGCCCCCGCCCTGGGAGGCATCGGCCTGCTGGGCATCCTGGTGACGGTGCTGGCGAACTTCACCACGCTCATCGCCGGCTCCAGCGCCCTCGCCGGGTTCTTCGTCGCCCTGGTGGTGCTGGCTTTCGTCGCGGGTGCCGCGGCCGCCACCCGGCCGCCCCGGCCCGCGGAGGACGGCACGGCTCCCAGGACCACCCCGGTGCCGTGACCGACCACGGCGGGGTGCTGCACCACATCCACCTCGGCGTGGCCGTGCTCGGTGTCGTGCTGGCGCTCGTGGCGACGCTGGTCCACCGCCACGAGCGCTGGCCGCACCTCGTGATGACCGTGGCCATGCTCCCCGGGCTGCTCGCCGGAGGCAGCTGGACCGTCCCCTTCGAGGTCTGGTGCGCCGTCGTCCTGGGGACGTTCGCCACCGCGTGGGCCAGTGCCGCACGCGCTCGCCGTGGCGGGCGCCCGCCGGTCACCGCGGTCGAGCTGCTGGCCATGGCGGTCGTGCTGCTGGTGCTGGGGCCCGGGGAGGGTTCCGGTGGTGGCGTGACCGCCGCGGCGGTGTCGCCCCCCGGTGCCCACGTCCACGCCGTGGCCGGGGACACCGCCCTCGTGGCGCTCGCGGTCGCGGGAGCGTGGTTCCTGCTGGCCGTGCGCCGGTGCGTGCCGGGGCCCCCGGCTGTCGCCGCGGTGCACCGCGAACCCCTCGTGGGGGGCGTGTGCAGCAGCGGCATGGCCGGCAGCATGCTCGTGATGGCGGCGATCCCCCTGGTCGCCGCCTGAGCGCGGTCGGCTCCCGGTCGCGCGGACCGGGAGCCCTGTCCGCTCACCGGCGGTGCGATAGCCTGTCCACGCCGCCGCTCGGGAGCTGCCGCAGCGGGTGCAGCACTCCTTCGCGGTGGGCGTAGGCCGCCGCTTCCAGCCGGCTCGCGCTGCCCGTCCTGCGACGCACCCCTTCGACGTGCGAGTGCACGGTCCGCAGCGAGACGCCCAGCACGTGGGCGATGGACGCGTTGTCCATGCCCAGGGCCAGGCACGTCAGCACGTCCACCTCACGGCGCGTCAAACCGGCCGGCAGGGAACCCGCCACGGCGTGCACCAGCAGGGGGACGTGCCCGCCGGTGCGGCGGCCGTCGTGGTGCAGCGGCTCGACGACGAACCGGTACCACTGCCGGCCGTCGTCCCACCAGGCGGTGAGCCGGCGCTCGGCGGAGGAACCGCAGTGCTCGAGCACCCCGCGGAATCCCGGATCACCCAGGAACGGCGGTCGCTCGCGCCCGGGCACGTCCTCGACGCGCGCACCGACGACGACCGCAGCGCAAGCGCCGACCGGCAGGCGGTCCGAGAGTGCCGGGGTGCTCCTGCGCTCCTGCTGCAGCCACCCGGCCAGCACCGGCCGCAGCGCGGCCAGGACCGTTAGTTCCCGGTACCCGAACACCTCCTGCACCGCCGACAGGTGCAGGAAACCCAGCGTGACGCCGCTGGACCCGAGGTGCACCGAGACCCCGTCCCGGAAACCAGCCGGCTCCAGGTGCCTGCGGAAGAAGCGCCCCTGACGGAATGAGTTCCCCAGGTCGGTGGACAGCGACAGGGGGATCTCCGCACCGATGAGCCTCGGTACGTTCGGTTCCTGGAGGAACTCCTCAGCGGAGGTGCTGTCCGCGACCCCCAGTTCTCCACGGGCCGCCACGAACGACGTGATCCGGCCGTCGACCACTTGCAGTGCAGACGCATCGCTCGGAACCACGCGGTCCAGGAGTTCCAGTGCCCGGTCTGCTCGTGCGGTCCCCCGTCCTGAAGCGGCCAGTGCGCCGATCTCGGCTGCGACTGCCACGGCCTCGTTCTCCATGAGGCTCCTCGAACTTCGCTCGGCGGTGGCGGTGACGGTACGCCCGCGACTGCGAACTGACAAGGTTCACACGTTGTGCCGCCTGTTCTCCTCAGTATTCGTACGGATGCGCCGCGGCTGCGCTGCTGGTTTCCTCGGCCCCCGTCCTCACCTCGGGGCCGACCGCGTCGGCCGGCCAGGGGTTGCCGCCACCGACAGGAGTCCTCCGTGTCCCACCTCAGTCGTCGAACTCTGATCAGCGCGACCGCCGGCGCTACCGGGGTCGCCGTCGCAGGCTCGGCGGTGCCCGCCGCTGCGGCTGCGGGTACCGGTCCCGCCGACCTGGTCGTCCTGGGTGGGAAGGTGCTCGTGATGGACGAGCGCTGCCGCACCGCCGAGGCGGTCGCCGTGCGCGACGGACGGATCATCGCGGTCGGCTCGGCGCGGGACGTGAAGCGCCTGACCGGGCGCCGCACGCAGGTCCTCGACGCCGCCGGGGGCACCGTCCTGCCCGGTATCAACGACTCGCACCTGCACCTGAACTCGCTGAGCCTGAACCTGCCGCCGTACTCGTACCCGGTCGACACCGCGACGATCGAGGAACTGGTCGCCGTGGTGCGCGACGCCGTTGCCGCGACCGCGGACCCGGCCGCCTGGATCCGCGGGCAGGGCTGGAACGACAACCGGCTGCCGCGCCCGCCGCGCGCTTCGGACCTCGACCCCGTCTCCGGCGACCACCCCGTCGTGCTCACCGACTTCTCCTTCCACGCCACGAGCGTGAACACCGCGGCGATGCGGCTGGCCGGCATCACGCGCGACACGGTGCCGCCGCCCGGTGGCGTCATCGAGAAGGACGCGGACGGTGAGCCCACCGGCGTGCTGCGCGAGGGGGCGCAGAACCTGGTGCGAGCGGTCGTCCCGCCGTTCTCGCCCGAGGAGGTCGCCGAGAGCGTCCGGGCGGGCACGGCGCTGCTGCACCAGCGCGGCATCACCAGCATCACCGAGCCGGGCATCGGGCTGGACACCCTCGCCGTGTACGCCGCCGAGGCCGCCGCCGGGCGCCTCGGCGTGCGGATCACCGCACTGCTCAGCGCCGGCCCGAACGCGGCGGGGTTGCGCTCGACGCTCGACGCCTTCTCCCCGCTGCAGGGCGTCGACGAGCGTCTGCTGCGGGTCGCCGGCGTCAAGGTGTTCGGCGACGGCATCCCCACCGCCGCCAGGACCGCCTGGCTGCACGACCCCTACCTCGACGGCACCCACGGCTCGCTCACCGTGGACGGCGCGACGATCGAGGAGCAGGTCGCCGAGCTCGACGAGATCATCGCCGTGGCGATCGACGCGGGGATGCAGGTCGGCACGCACGCCACCGGCGACGCCACGATCGACGCGGTCGTCGCCGCCTACCTCGCCGCCACGGGTCGCGGTCGGTGCCGCAGCGACCTGCGCCACTACGTCATCCACGCGGACCTCGCGCCGGAGGCGACGCTGCGGACCATGGCGCGCCACGACATCGGCGCGAACATGAACGCAGCGATCAAGCACCTGCTGGGGAGCAGCGTCGAGAGCGTCCTCGGGCCGGAGCGCACCGCCTGGCAGGCCCCGTACCGCAGCGCCCTGGACGCGGGCGTCCGGGTCTCCAGCGCCTCCGACGCGCCGGTGACGATGCCCGACTGGCTCGTCGGCGTGTTCGGCGCGGAGACCCGTGAAGGCATGTACGGCGGCGTCACCGGGCCGGAGCAGGCGATCAGCCGCCTGGAAGCCCTGACCTCCTACACCCGCACCCCCGCCTGGCAGGACCACGCCGACCGGTGGAAGGGCACGCTGCAGCGCGGGATGGTCGCCGACCTCTGCGTGCTCGACGGCGACCTCCTCGGCGCCGACGCCCGCGACCTGCCCGGGATGACCGTGTCCGCCACGGTCCTCGGCGGGACGGTCGTGCACGGCGCCTCCGCCGCCGGCGGGACCAGCGGTGCCGGTGGTGCGTCGACCGCCGCCGCCGTGGCCATGAGCAGCCGCCACGGAGCGGACTGCCTGGGCGCCGGGGCCTGCTGCTGCAAGGTCAGCGACCGCATCACCGGTCGCCCCTTCACCGCCTGAACCGCCGCTGCCCACCCCGTCCTCCAGGAGGAACCGTGACGCACCACGACCACGCCCAGCACCGCACCACCGACCCCGCGACGGGCCCGACGCGCCGTCTCCTCCTCGGCGCCGCGACCGGTGCCGCGGCGGGGGCCGCGGCACTGGCGGGCGCCGCCCCGGCGAGCGCGGGCCCCGGCCACCGCGGTCGCCGCCACGCGGACACCGTCCTGGTCAACGGCCAGGTCGTCACCCTCGACCGCTGCGACACGATCGCGACGGCGCTCGCCGTGCGCGACGGCGTCGTCGTCCACGTCGGCGACGACTCGTCGGTGCGCCGGTGGGTGGGCCGGCGCACCCGGGTGATCGACCTGCGCGGACGCACGGCGGTGCCCGGCATCAACGACTCGCACCTGCACCTCGTGCGCACCGGGCTGGCCATGCCCCCGCGCACGATCGACGTCGGCGAGGCGGCCGGAGGCACCATCGCCGCTGTCGCCGCGGCCGTCGCCGCGGCCGTCGCGCAGGCGGCGCCGGGCGCGTGGATCCGGGGCAAGGGCTGGAACGAGGACCTCTTCACCGAGGGGCGCGCCCCCACCCGGCAGGACCTCGACGCGGTGGCGCCCGACAACCCCGTCGTCCTCCTCGACTGGTCCAACCACCAGCTGTGGGTGAACACCAGGGCGCTGGAGCTGGCGGGCGTCACCGGGAGCACCCCGGTCCCCGCGGGCGGGGTCGTGGTCCTCGACGGGTCCGGCCGGCCGAGCGGTGTGCTGCGGGAGACGGCCATGGTCCTGGTGAACTCGCAGGTGCCGGCCTTCACCCGGGAGGAGCAGCGGGCCGCGATCGAGGACGCCGCGGCCGCCGTGTCCCGCCTGGGCATCACCAGCTGCACCGAACCGGGCATCGGGGACCTGACGCGCTCGCTGTACGCGGAGATGGCCCGGGAGGCGTCCCTGCCGCTGCGGGTCACCGCCCTGCTCAGCCGGCCCGACGACACCTACCCGGTGAGCGCCGACCAGGTGCGCGAACTGCTGGCCGCCTACCACCCGGCCGAGGACGTCGACTCCCGGCTGTTCGCCGTGCGCGGGGTGAAGCTGCGCGCGGACGGGGTGCCCATCGCCAGCCGGACCGCCTTCGTGCGGGAGGAGTACGTCGGCGGTGGGCGCGGCAGCCTCGTGACGGCCGGGCAGGACGCCGCCGCCAAGGTCGCCGAGCTCACCGCCATGGTCCGCCTCGTCCACGAGGCCGGCTGGCAGGTGGGCACGCACGCCACGGGCGACGCCGCGATCGACGCCGTCGCTGCCGCCTACGCCGAGGCGCTGTCGGACGGTTCCGGATCGCAGTCGCGCCACTACGTCATCCACGGCGACCTCGCCCGGCCCGAGACGCTCGACCTGCTCGCCGAGCACGGGCTCGGCGTGAACTTCAACCCCGCGATCAAGAGCCTCATCGCGGACAGCCAACCGGCGGTGGTCGGCCCCGAGCGCGCCGCCTACCAGGTGCCGCTCGCCACGGCGCTGGCCACGGGTGTCGTGGTGGCGATCTCCTCCGACTCGCCGAACGTGTCGCCCGACTGGCGCCTCGGCCTCCAGGGCGCCCTCCTGCGCCAGGGCGCCTCCGGCGCCGTCTCCGGCCCCGAGCAGCGCATCGGGTTCCACGACGCCCTGCGGGCGTTCACCACCGCCGGTGCGTGGCAGGACCACGCCGAGGACTGGAAGGGCTCACTGGAGCGGGGGAAGGTGGGCGACGTCTGCGTCCTGGGCGAGCGCGTGCTCGACGACGGGGGCGCGCTGCGCGTTCCCGTGGAGCAGTTCCACGAGGTCCCCGTCGACCTCACCCTGGTGGGCGGGGACGTGGTCCACGACATCGACGAGCAGGTCGGCTCCGGGACGCAGGTGCACCGGATGTCCTGGGCGGTGGCACCGTCCCCCGACGCCGTGTGCTCGAACTGCTGATCCCCGGCGGGCGGGTCACGGCCCGCGCGCCCGGCGACCCCCGCACCCTCCACCTCCGAGACCCCGAGAGGAACTCCATGCACACCCCCACCTCGCCCGCGGTGCCGCGAGTCCGCGCCCTGCGCAGCACGCTCCCGGCGCGGGACCGGTCGTGAGCGGGACGGAGCCCGCACCCTCGGCGACGCGCCCGGGGACGGACAGCGCCGTGCAGAACCCCGGGTTGCAGCGGGACCGCCTCGGCGTCATCGGCGTCACGTTCTTCGTCGTGGCCGCGGTGGCGCCCATGGCGGCCGTCGTCGGCGGCTCGCCCGTCGTCTTCGCCAGCATCGGTGCCGCTGCGCCCGCCGTCTTCCTGATGGCGGGCGTCCTCTTCGCGATCTTCAGCGTCGGTTACGTCACCATGAGCCGCCGCATCCGCAACGCCGGCGGGTTCGTGACCTACGTCGCCTCGGGCCTGGGCGCCCGGGCCGGTGCGGCCGCGGCCGGGGTGACGGTGCTGTTCTACGTCGCCGTGCAGTGCGCCCTGTGGAGCCAGTACGGGGTCTTCGTCACGCAGTTGTTCGCCGACCGGCTCGGGCTGCCGGTGCCCCGCGTCGTGCTGCTCCTGCTGTCCCTGCTGCTGGTCACCGCCCTCACGGCGCGGGGGGTGGACCTCAGCCTGAAGGTCCTCGGCGTCCTGCTGCTGCTGGAGGTCGCCACGTTCGTCGTGCTGGACGTCGGCATCCTGGTGCAGGGTGGCGGGCCGTCCGGCGGCTCGCTGTCCGGCTTCACCCCGGACGCGGTGCTCGCCCCCGGGCTGGGGGTGGCGTTCCTGTTCTGCGTCTCCTGCTTCACCGGTTTCGAGGCGACGGTCGTCTTCTCCGAGGAGGCGCGCGACCCCCGTCGAACCATCCCGCGCGCCGCGTACCTGTCCATCGGCTTCATCGGTCTCTTCTACGCCTTCACCACGTGGTGCCTGTCGACCGCGAACGGCCTGGGGACCGTGCAGGACGACGCCGCGGCGAAGCTGGAGTCGGGCACCTTCGTCCCGGACATCGCCGGGCGCTACCTCGGGCCCTCGTTCGTGACGGTCCTGGACTTCCTGGTCGTCACCAGCTTCCTGGCCATGCTCATCGGTTTCCACAACCTGTTCGCCCGCTACGTCTTCGCCCTCGGCCGCGCCGGGGCGATCCCCACCGTCCTGGGCCGCACGAGCAGTCGTTCGCGCACCCCGGTCGCCGCCGCCCTGGCCATCGGCGCCACGGAACTGGTGGTCCTGGGCGGGTTCGAGATCACCCGCGCCGACCCCATCGGCACCACGTACTTCTGGCTCTTGGCCCTGGGCACGGCGTCCCTGCTCACCGTGCTGCTGGTCACCTGCATCGCCATGCTGTCCTTCCTGGCGGGCAGTCGCGCGGAGGAGGGCCTGTGGGGGACCACGGTGGCCCCGGCGCTGTCCCTGGTCGGTTTCGTCGTCGTGCTCTACCTGGCGATCACGAACTACGCGCTGCTCGGCGGCAGCGGGGTGGGGGCGTGGCTGCTGCTGGGCATCCCGCTGCTCGCGGTCCTGGGGTGGTGGCGAGCCACGGCGCGCCGCGACCTCGACTTCGCGGCGGACCCGTCGTGAACGTCGTCGTCACGGGAGCGGGCACCGGCATCGGGGCGGCGGTCACCGCTGCGCTGCGGGCTCGCGGTGAGCAGGTGCTCGCCTGTGGACGCCGGCCCCGCCCCCTGCAGGATGTGGCCGGACGGACGGGGGCGCTGCCCCTGGCCGTCGACGTCGCCACCCCCGCGGGCGCCGACGCGGTCGTCGCCACCGCCGTGGAGGCGTTCGGGACGCTGGACGGCCTGGTCCTCAACGCCGGGATCGTCCGGGCCGGGACCGTCGACACCCTGTCCGTGCAGGACTGGGAGGAGACGCTGCGCACCAACCTCACCGCACCGTTCCTGCTGGTGCGCGCCGCGCTGGAGCACCTGGTGCGGTCCGGTGGCTCGGTGGTGACGGTGGGTTCGGTCGCCGGCCTGCGCGCCTCACCCGCCTACGCCGCCTACGGCGCCTCGAAGGCGGGTCTGCACATGCTGACCCAGAACCTCGCCGTGGACCTGGGCCCGCGCGGGGTCCGGGTGAACTGCGTCGCACCGGGCTGGGTCCGCACCGAGATGGGTGACGCGGAGATGGCTGAGTTCGGCGAACCCCTGGGCCTCGACCTCGACGAGTCCTACGCCCGCGTCACCGCAGCCGTCCCGCAACGCCGGGCCGCGACGCCGGCGGAAGTGGCCTCCGTCATCACCTGGCTGCTGACTCCGGCAGCCTCCTACGTGCACGGCGCGGTGGTCCCCGTCGACGGCGGCACCAGCGTCGTGGACGCCGGCAGCCTGGCGTTCCTGCCGGCCGGCTGACGCGCCGTCCTGGACGACCGCTGCCGTGAAGAGCACGGCACGACCTGCGAGAGGAAGCGAACCGTGACCCCCAACGACACCGGTGCCGGCGCCCCCGTGGTGCTCGACTACCTGCCCGCCGACCAGTGGCCGACGCTGGACGCCCTCGACGGGCACGGGTTCGGCGACTACGACCTCCCGGACTCCGACGTCCTGGCCGGGCGCTCGTTCCGCGCCGAGTTCGACGGCGGCGCGAGCCTGGCCCTGCACCTGGGCACCGACGGCTCGGTCACCCTTCGGGACGAAGCGCCGGGGCGGGGGCCGGTCGAGGTGGTGGCGCCCGCCGCGGTCAAGCAGGTCGACGAGGGCCTGCACCTGATCCACGCCGCGGTGGCCGGACCGGACGCGGTCGCCGTCGTCGTCGTCGTCGACGAGCTGCTCGGCGCGGCCACCGTGGTGCGCAGCACCCTGCGCGAGGACGCCCCGCCCGGGACCCCGCGGGTGGAGGAGGAGGTGCGCACCGGCTCGCTCGCCGGCAGCTCGGCGCGCCACGAACGCACCTCCGAGCTCGTGGGTGCCCGCGTGCTGTACGTCTACGGTCCGGACAACGCCTACGAGCACCTCTACCTCACGGACAGCGCCTACACCTGGCACTGCCTGGCGGGGGCCGAGCGCGGGCTGGCGGACACCGACCGCGGCCGGGTGTGGAAGCTGCGCGAGGACGTCCACCTGTTCGCGTGGCAGGAGAAGGTCGTCCCCTGCGACGGTGTCGTGGCCGTCAACTTCCGTCGCGGACGGTCGACGGGGCGCATCTGGGGCCTGGACACCGGGACGGGGCGCACGAACTCGATCGCGATGGGAGCCCGGGAGACCCTGCTCTCCCGCACCGTCCACGACCCGTCCACCTGGGCCTGAGGAGCGCCGCGTGGACCTCCGACTCGCGGGACGCGCCGTCCTGGTCACGGGTGGCGCTTCGGGCATCGGTGCGGCCGTGGTGCGCGCCCTGCGCTCCGAAGGGGCGCGCGCCCTGGCCCTCGACCTCGCCGGGGGGGCCGACGTGCGTGCGGACGTCACCGACGAGGAGCAGGTCGCGCGGGCCGTGGGTCAGGCCGTGGGGGAGCTCGGCGGGCTGGACGGCCTGGTGTGCTGCGCCGGGGTGTCCGGGCCGGTGGGGATCGGTGCCGCAGACGTGGCGCTGGCGGACTTCGAGCGCGTGACGGCGGTCAACACGGTCGGCGCCTTCCTCACGGTCAAGCACGCCGCCGCACCCCTGAGCGCCGGGCGCGACCCTGCCGTCGTGCTGCTCGCCTCCGACTCGGCGTTCACCGCCGCACCGGGGATGGTGCCGTACTGCACCTCCAAAGGTGCTGTGCTCGCGCTCGGGCGCAGCCTCTCCGTCGACCTGGCCGGTGCGGGTGTGCGCGTGAACAGCGTCTGCCCCAGCATCGTCGACACCCCGATGTCGCGCACCGACCTGCAGGCTCCTCAGGGGTTCGGCGAGGCGCCCTACCCCGTCCAGGCTCCGGAGGAGGTCGCGCACCTGGTGCTGTTCCTGCTCTCACCCCTCGCGCGCGCGGTCAACGGCACGCACCTGCTCGCCGACTTCGGTGCTTCGGCGACGTCGTCGTTCCCCGCCTGAGCCCGGCGCGACCCCGCTCTCCCGCGGAGCCCCGCGGGCCGAGGGCCCCAGGACGGCGGCTCTCGACGCCCGTGGCCTCCCGGCGCAGCGTCCTCAGGGGTTGCGGGGCGTTCGGCCGGCGCCGGAGGGCTGGTCCTGTTCGTCGGCCACGTGCAGGTCGTTCCCGCGCGTCTCACCGGCGATCGTGACCGCCGCCCCGGAGATCAGGCACAGCACCATGACGTAGACGCCCACGGCCACCGAGGTCCCGGTGGAGCGGATGAGCAGCTCGGCGATGGTGGGGGCGAAGGCGCCTCCGAGGATGGCGCCCAGCGCATAGCCGATGGACACCCCGGAGTAGCGCACCGAGGTGGGGAACATCTCCGCGTACATCGCCGACATGGGTCCGTACGACAGGCCCAGTCCGATGGTCAGCACGAAGATCGAGGCGCCGAACAGCCAGACGTTCGCCGTCTCGATGAGCAGGAACATCGGGATGAGCCAGACGAACATGAGCGCGTACCCGACCTGGAAGGTGCGCACCCGGCCGATGCGGTCCGACAGCGCACCGCCGTACAGGGTGAAGGTGAACCAGCCCAGCGAGGCGAAGACGGTCGCCAGCAGGACCGGTGGGCGCTCCATGCCGAGCGTTCCGGTGGCGTAGGTGATGAAGAAGACGATGACGAGGTACCCGGCGGCGTTGTTGGCGACGAAGATCAGCGCTGAGAGCAGCACGCCGCGGGTGTTGCGGCGGAACAGGTCGCGCAGCGGGGTCGCCGACTCGCGCTTGCGCTGCAGCATGTCCTGGAAGACCGGGCTCTCCTCCACCGAGCGGCGGATGACGTAACCCACGGCGATGAGGACCACGGAGAGCAGGAACGGCACCCGCCAGCCCCACGACTCGAACTGCGCGGGCGTGGTGGAGGTGGTCAGCACCCACAGCACGGCGGTCGCCAGGATCAGCCCGAGCGGGACCCCGACCTGCGGGTAGGCGCCGAAGAGCCCGCGCCGGCCGACCGGGGCGTGCTCCACGGACATCAGGGCCGCCCCGCCCCACTCGCCGCCCGCGGAGAAGCCCTGCAGGACGCGCAGCAGCACGAGCAGGACCGGGGCGGCCACGCCGATGCTCGCGTAGGTGGGCAGCAGGCCGATCAGGGCGGTGGCCGAGCCCATCAGCAGCAGGGTCAGCACGAGCATCCTCTTGCGGCCGAGGCGGTCGCCGAACCGGCCGGCGAGGACGGCGCCCAGCGGGCGGAACAGGAAGCTGATGCCGATGGTGGCCAGCGAGACGACGGTGGCGAGGCCGGGTGAGGACTCGCTGAGCGGCGCCAGGAACAGCGGTGCCAGCACGAGACCGGCCGCCTGGGCGTACACGAAGAAGTCGTACCACTCGATGGTGGTGCCGGCGAGGGTGCCGGCGAGGACCCTCCGCTCGTCAGGGGTGAGGCGCTGGCGCGCGGCTGAGCTCGTGGTGCTTGCCATGGGAACTCCATCGTCCGGTAGGCGGTGTCGTCGGGTTCTGCGGTGGCGGTGGTGCTGCCGGGCCGGAGAACGCCCCGGCGCTGCGCGGCGCGGGCCGGGCCGCTGCGCTCCGACAGTCAACCAGAGGTGCTCCGGGGCCGTGGTGCGTGGACCTCAGGAACCGGTGAAGACGGGGACCCGCTTGGCCTGGAAGGCGGCGAAACCCTCGCGGTAGTCGGCGCTCCTGCTGGCCTCGCGCTGGGCCTGCGCCTCCAGGGACAGCACTTCCGGCAGCGGTAGCGCCTCGTCGCGGATGCGCGCCAGCAGCCGCTTGCTCGCGGTGAAGGCCGCGGTGGGGCCGGCGGCCAGGGCGCCGGCGAGCTGCCGGGTCTCGGGGAGCGCGGTGCCGGGGGCGACGGCGCGGGTGATCAGGCCCCAGGCGGCGGCCTCGGTCCCGCTGAGCAGGCGCGCGGTGTAGATCAGTTCCAGCGCGCGGGCGCGTCCGACCCGTTCGGTCAGCAGCAGGTGCCCACCGGAGTCCAGGACGGCGCCCAGGCGCGCGAAGGGGGAACCGAGCTTGGCGTCCTCGCCCGCCAGGACGAGGTCGCAGGCCAGCGCCAGGCCCAGCCCGACACCCAGGGCGGGGCCCTCGACGGCGGCGAGGGTGGGCACGGACAGGTCGGTCAGGCGCTGCACGAGGGGGTTGAAGACCTCCTCGAGCACGGCACCGGCGTCCTCGGCGGCGGGGTCGACGCCGGAGATGTCCCGGCCGGCGCAGAAGGCCCCGCCGGCACCCGTGAGCACCAGCGCGCGCACCTCGCCGGAGCCGGTGCGCGCCTCGACGTCGCTCAGCGCGTCGGCGAGCTCGGCCGCGGCGTCCAGGTCCAGGGCGTTGTGGCGCGCGGGACGGTCCAGGGTGAGCACGGCGGCGCCGGCCTCGACGGTGAGCGAGACCACCGGGGAGGCGCCCGGTTCGGGCGGGGTCGTCCCACTGGGCACGCTCACGCCTTCGGGCGCAGGTCGACGATGCGGCGCATCTTGCCGACGGAGCGCTCGATGCCGTCGGGGTCGACGACCTCGACCTTCACGGTCACGCCGATGTTGTGCTTGATCAGCTTGCACAGGAGCACCCCGGCGGCCTCGGCGGTCTCGGCGGTGCAGTCCTCGCGCCGTTCCACGCGCACGACCATCTCGTCCATGCGACCCGGACGCACCAGCACGCACTGGAAGTGCGGGGACAGTTCAGGCGTGCGGAGGATGAGCTCCTCGATCTGGGTGGGGAAGACGTTCACGCCGCGCAGGATCATCATGTCGTCGGTGCGGCCGGTGATCTTCTCGATGCGCCGGAAGCTGCGCGCAGTGCCCGGAAGGATGCGCGTCAGGTCGCGCGTGCGGTAGCGCACCACCGGCATGGCCTCCTTGGTCAGGGAGGTGAACACCAGTTCGCCGTACTCGCCGTCGGGCAGGACCGCCCCGCTGACGGGGTCGATGACCTCGGGGTAGAAGTGGTCCTCCCACACGTGCAGGCCGTCCTTGGTCTCCACGCACTCGCTGGCCACGCCCGGCCCCATGACCTCCGAGAGGCCGTAGATGTCCACGGCGTGCATGTCCAGGCTGCCCTGCACCTCCTCACGCATCTGGTCGGTCCACGGCTCGGCGCCGAAGACGCCCACCTTCAGCGAGGTGCTGCGCGGGTCGACACCCTGGCGGCGCATCTCGTCGAGGATCGCCAGCATGTAGGTGGGGGTGACCATGATGACGTCGGGGGCGAAGTCCTGGATCAGGCGCACTTGCCGCTCGGTCTGGCCGCCGGAGACGGGGATGACGGTGCACCCCAGCGCCTCCGCGCCGTAGTGGGCGCCCAGCCCGCCGGTGAAGAGGCCGTAGCCGTAGGCGACGTGGACCTTGTGCCCGGGGCGGGCGCCGGCCGCGCGCAGGGACCGGGCCACGACCTGCGACCAGTTGCGGATGTCACCGGCGGTGTAGCCGACGACGGTGGGCTGGCCGGTGGTGCCGGAGGAGGCGTGGATGCGGGAGACCTGCTCCTGCGGGACGGCGAACATCCCGAACGGGTAGTTGGCCCGCAGGTCCGCCTTCATCGTGAAGGGGAACTTCGACAGGTCCGACAGCTCGTGCAGGTCCTTGGGGTGCACGCCGAGCGCGTCGAAGGCGTCGCGGTAGTGGGGGACGTTCTCGTAGGCGTGCTGCAGGGACCACTGCATCCGCTGCAGCTGCAGCGCTTCGATCTCGTCGCGGGAGGCGGTCTCGATGGGCTCGAGGTCGCCGGGGCGGGGGCTGAGGTTCTCCACGGGGGCTCCAGGTCGACGGTGACGGGCTGGTGGGGGCGAGGACCGCTGATGGCCGGGTGCTCGGCCGGGTGGCGCCTCAGGCAGCGCCGAGGAGCACCGAGATGCCCTGACCGACACCGATGCACATGGTGGCCACGGCGTACCGACCGCCGCGGCGCTGCAGTTCGCGGGCGGCGGTGAGCACCAGCCGCGAGCCGGTGGAACCCAGCGGGTGGCCCAGCGCGATGCCGCCGCCGTGAGCGTTGACGTGCTCGGCGTCGTCGGGCAGGCCCAGCCGGCGCAGCACCGCCAGGGCCTGGGCGGCGAAGGCCTCGTTGAGCTCGACGACGTCGATCTCGCTGATGCCCAAGCCGGATCGCTTGAGCAGCTTCTCGGTGGCCGGCACCGGCCCCAGACCCATCACGCGCGGCTGCACCCCCGCGCTGGCCGCGCCCAGGACGCGCGCGATCGGCTGCAGGTCGTAGCGGCGCACCGCCTCCTCAGAGGCGATCAGCAGCGCGGAGGCGCCGTCGTTGACGCCGGAGCTGTTGCCGGCGGTGACGCTGCCGCCCTCGCGGAACGCCGGGCGCAGCCCGGCCAGCGCTTCCAGGGACGTCTCGCGCGGGTGCTCGTCCAGGGCGACCACCGTCTCGCCGCGCTTGCCGGGGACCGTGACCGGTGCGATCTCCTCGGCGAAGACGTCGCGGGAGGCGGCGGCGCGCTGCTGACTGCGCAGCGCGAAGGCGTCCTGGTCCTCGCGGGAGACGCGGTCGAGCTCGGCGACGTTCTCGGCCGTCTGGCCCATGGAGTCCGTGCCGTACGCCGCTTCCAGGGCCGGGTTGACGAACCTCCAGCCGATCGTGGTGTCGTGGACCTCCACCGCGCGGGAGAAGGGCTTGTCGGCCTTGGGCATGACGAAGGGCGCGCGCGACATGCTCTCCACGCCGCCGGCCACGACGAGGTCGGCCTCGCCCGCGGCGATGCTGCGCGCGGCGATCGCGACGGCGTCGGCGCCGGAGCCGCACAGCCGGTTCACCGTGGTGCCGGGCACGGTCTGCGGGTAGCCGGCCAGCAGCAGCGCCATGCGGGCGACGTCGCGGTTGTCCTCCCCGGCCTGGTTGGCGCAGCCGAGCACGACGTCGTCGACGGCCTCCAGGTCCACGCCGGGGTTGCGCCCGGCCAGCTCGCGCAGCACGTGCGCGGCGAGGTCGTCGGGGCGCACGCTCGCCAGCGCCCCGCCGTAGCGGCCGACGGGGGTGCGGACGCCGTCCACCAGGTAGGCGGTGCCGGTCATGGGTCCTCCTTCTTCGGGGCAGCTGGTCGTCGGGGCGGGCGCCGGTGGAGCGGGTCGTCAGCGGAGGGGTTCGGCCGGGCGCAGCGGCACGGCCCTGCTGCGGCCGCGGAACTCCGCGACGACGCGGTCGCCGCACTCGACGCGGACGTCGTAGAGGCCGCTGCGCCCGCGCAGCACGCGTTCCTCGGCGGTGGCGACCAGGGTGTCACCGGCCCGGGTGGGCTCGAGGAACGCGATGTCGGCACCGGCGGCGACGGTAGCGGTGCCGCGGCTGTTGCAGGCGTAGGCGAAGGCGGTGTCGGCCAGGAGGAAGAGGTACCCGCCGTGGGTGTTGCCGTACCCGTTGGTCATGCTCGCCCGCACGGTCAGGCCGACCTTGGCGGTGCCCTCGCCGACGCCGAGCAGCTCCAGCCCCAGGTCGGCCAGCACGGCGTCCGCGGCCTGCATGCCGGCGACGCCCGCAGCCGTGGGCGGCGTCGGCGCGGGTGGGGGCTGCGCGGTCATGGTCGCCTCCTCGCGATCGTGGTCGCTGCCTCGTCCTCGAGCGCTTTGTCGACCGAACGTTCGGTTTACGGGGTCCGCCCGGAGCCTGTCAAGCGGTCGCCCGCACGGGGGTCGTGTCGCAGGCGCACGGCGTCGTGGTGCTACCGCGGTCCCGGCCTCGCCGGTGCGCGTGCGGAGCGTGCCATGCTCGCGTCCATGGCCGCTCCGCAGTCCGCTCGCCGGGTCCAGCGCTACGACACCACCTCGCTGCTCCAGGTGGCTGTCCGGGTCTTCACCGAGCGCGGTTACGACGGCACCAGCATGGAGGACCTGGCGCGCGCCGCCGGGGTGACGAAGTCGTCGATCTACCACCACGTGGACGGCAAGGAGCACCTGCTGCGCCTGGCCCTGGAGCGGGCCCTGGATCCCCTGTTCGCCGTCCTGGAGGAACCCGGCGCCACCAAGGGGAGCGCGCTGGACCGCCTGGAGCACGTGCTGCGCCGCGAGGTGGAGGTCCTGGTGGCCGAGCTGCCGCACGTCACGCTGCTGCTGCGCGTGCGCGGGAACACCGAGACCGAGCGCTGGGCCCTGCAGCGCCGCCGGGAGTTCGACGCGCTCGTCGCGGCGCTGGCGGCGGAGGCGGTCGACGAGGGGGCGCTGCGCGGCGACCTGGACCCGGCCCTGATCACCCGGCTGGTCTTCGGGATGATCAACTCGGTCGTCGAGTGGTACCGCCCCGACGGGGCGCGCGACGGTGAGGACCGCCCCGACGGCGTGCGCCCCCCGGCGGCCCGGTTGGCCGACGC
This sequence comes from Kineococcus auxinigenes, assembly GCF_050871525.1. Classification (NCBI taxonomy): domain Bacteria; kingdom Bacillati; phylum Actinomycetota; class Actinomycetes; order Kineosporiales; family Kineosporiaceae; genus Kineococcus; species Kineococcus auxinigenes. The sequence continues at coordinate 97,429 of NZ_JBKBCT010000003.1, forward strand.
CGTCCTGGCCCTCTCGCTCGACGGGCTGCGCGCGCGCTGACGCCGGCGCCCGCCCGGCCCCGGTGGCCGGACCGCCCGCGGGGGTGTTCCTCTTGACGCCGGCGCTGCCCTGCGCCTAGCTTGAACCGAACGTTCGGTCGGTTGCGAGGAGGATCCCGTGTCAGTGCAGACCGCGTGCCCCCCGTCCCAGCAGGGAGCGGTGGTGGCCGACGAGGCGGAGCTGGAGCGCCGCTTCCAGGCGACCGTCGCCGCCGACGAGCGCATCGAGCCGCGCGACTGGATGCCCGAGGCGTACCGCAAGACGCTCGTGCGACAGATCGCCCAGCACGCCCACTCGGAGATCATCGGCATGCAGCCGGAGGGCAACTGGGTCACCCGCGCCCCCAGCCTGCGCCGCAAGATGATCCTGCTGGCCAAGGTCCAGGACGAAGCCGGTCACGGGCTGTACCTGTACAGCGCCGCGGAAACCCTCGGAGTGGACCGCGCCGAACTGCTCGACCTGCTGCACGCCGGCAAGCAGAAGTACTCCTCGATCTTCAACTACCCCACGCTGACCTGGGCCGACATGGGAGCCATCGGCTGGCTCGTCGACGGCGCCGCGATCGTCAACCAGGTGCCGATCACCCGTTGCTCCTACGGCCCCTACGCGCGGGCGATGGTGCGCATCTGCAAGGAGGAGTCCTTCCACCAGCGGCAGGGGTTCGAGATCCTCAACCACCTGTCCCACGGCACCCCCGAGCAGCACGCCATGGCTCAGGACGCCGTCGACCGGTGGTGGTGGCCCTCCATCATGATGTTCGGCCCCCCGGACGACGCCTCGCCCAACAGCGAGCGGTCCATGGCGTGGAAGATCAAGCGCTTCTCCAACGACGAGCTGCGCCAGCGCTTCATCGACATGGCCGTGCCGCAGGCCGAAGCCCTCGGGCTGACCCTGCCCGACCCCGAACTGCGCCTGGACCCCGAGACGGGGCACTACCGCCACGGCCCGATCGACTGGGACGAGTTCAACGAGGTGATCCGCGGCAACGGGCCCTGCAACGCCCAGCGCCTGGAACTGCGCGTGCAGGCCCACGAGCGCGGCGCCTGGGTCCGCGAGGCGGCCGACGCCTACGCCGCCAAGGTCGCGCAGCGCGAGGCGGCGGTGGCGGCGTGAACGTGCCCGAGGAGCAGGACGCGGCGGACGCGCTGACGGACCCCGCGGGCGCGGCGCGCGCCGAGGGCGGGCACGGCGCGGTACCGGTCGCGGGCGTCCCTGCGGGATCGCCGGCGCCGACCCCGGCCTCGCGGCGGGACTGGCCGTTGTGGGAGGTGTTCGTCCGGGGCCGCCGCGGCCTCTCGCACACCCACGTCGGCAGCCTGCACGCCCCCGACGCCACCATGGCGCTGCGCAACGCCCGCGACCTGTACACCCGCCGGCAGGAGGGCGTCTCGCTGTGGGTCGTGCCGGCTGCGGCGATCACGGCGTCCAGCCCCGACGAGCGCGACCCGTTCTTCGCGCCGGCCGCGGACAAGGCGTACCGGCACCCGACCTTCTACGACGTGCCCGAGGGGGTGCAGCACCTGTGAGCACCCCGACCCCGGTCGCGGGCTCCGGACCCGCCACCCCGGCGGCGGGCGGCGGGGCGGCGGGCGACGCCGCCGTGGCGACCTACCTGCTGCGCCTGGCGGACGACGCCCTCGTCCTCGGCCAGCGCCTGGGGGCTCAGCTGACCCGCGCCCCGCAGCTCGAGGAGGACGTGGCGCTGGCCAACATCGCCCTGGACCTGCTGGGGCAGGCGCAGCCGCTGCTGGCGCGAGCCGGGCAGCTGGAGGGGCGCGGTCGCGACGAGGACGCCCTGGCGTTCACCCGCGACGAGCGCGAGTTCCTCAACTGCCAGCTCGTCGAGCAGCCCGACGGCGACTTCGCCGAGACCATCGTGCGCCAGCTGTTCTTCTCCACCTACCAGCTGCTGCTGCTGCAGCGCCTGGTCGACAGCGCGGACGAGGTCCTCGCCGGGGTGGCGGCCAAGGGCGTCAAGGAGGTGGCCTACCACCGCGACCACGCCGTGCAGTGGACCCTGCGCCTGGGCGACGGCACCGAGGAGAGCCACCACCGCGTGCAGGCCGCCCTGCAGCGGCTGTGGCCGTTCGTGGGGGAGCTCTTCGAGACCGACGAGCTCGTGCGCGACCTCGTCGAGCGCGGCGTGGCCACCGACCCGGCGCAGCTGCGCGCGGCGTGGGACGCCGACATCGACGCGGTGCTCACCGAGGCGACGCTGCAACGGCCGACGGCCCGGCGCACCGCGACGGGAGGCCGCCGCGGTGAGCACACCGAGTGCTTCGGGTACCTGCTGGCGGAGATGCAGCACCTGCACCGCTCGCACCCCGGGGCGACGTGGTGAACGGGCTGGTCGAGCACGCCCGGCACCCCGGGCACCCGGAGCACCCCGTCGACGTCGAGCGGGCCCGCGCCGTCGCCTCGCAGGTGCCGGACCCGGAGGTGCCGGTCCTGACGGTCGCCGACCTGGGGATCCTGCGCGACGTGGCGGTGGACGGCGGCCGGGTGCGCGTGACCATCACCCCGACCTACTCCGGGTGCCCGGCGGTCGGGACGATCCGCGAGGACATCACCACCCGCCTCGCCGAGGCCGGCTACCGCGACGTCGAGGTCGTCACCACCCTCAGCCCGGCGTGGACGACGGACTGGATGAGCGAGGACGGCCGGCGCAAGCTCGCCGAGTACGGCATCGCCCCGCCGCAGCGGCGTCCCGGCGGTGCGGTGGCCCTGACGCTGTCGCTGCGCTGCCCGCGCTGCGGGTCCCCGCGCACCCGCGAGCTGAACAGGTTCGGCTCCACCGCCTGCAAGTCCCTGTGGGTGTGCGGCGACTGCGCCGAACCGTTCGACCACTTCAAGGACCACTGACACCGGGCCGTCAGGCCACGAGCACGCACGAGGAGCGAGTCGATGACGACCGTGCAGGAGAACGCCGCGCAGGCCGCGGCGCCGGGTCGTGCGAGGCGCCAGCAGTTGTCCTTCCACCCCCTGCGCGTCAGCGACGTGGAACGGCTGACCGACGAAGCCGTCGCGATCTCCTTCGAGGTCCCCGAGGACCTGCGCGCCCTCTACGAGTTCACCCCCGGCCAGCACCTGACCCTGCGCCGCACCATCGACGGCGAGGAGACCCGGCGCAGCTACTCCATCTGCGCGCCCGCCGGCACCGGTCGCCTGCGGGTGGCCGTCAAGCGCATCGACGGCGGCGTCTTCAGCGAGTGGGCCACCTCCGAGCTGCGCGCCGGCGACGAGATCGACGTCATGACCCCCGCCGGCCGGTTCGGCATCTCCTTCGAGCCCGGTCGCGCGCGGCACTACACCGCCATCGCCGCCGGCAGCGGCATCACCCCGGTCATCTCCCTGGTGGAGACGGCCCTGGCGGTGGAGGGGGGCAGCCGCTTCACCCTCGTCTACGGAAACCGCACCAGCGCCAGCGTGATGTTCCTCGAGGAGCTGGCGGACCTGAAGAACCGCTACCCGGAACGCCTGCAGGTGGTCCACGTCCTCTCCCGCGAGGCGCAGGACGCACCGCTGCTGTCCGGGCGCATCGACGCCGAGAAGCTCGCGCTGCTGCTGACGAGCGTGCTGGAGCCGGACGACGTCGAGGAGTGGTTCCTCTGCGGGCCCGCGGAGATGGTCCAGGAGTGCCGCCGGGCCCTGCTCGAGTCCGGTGTGGACACCTCCGACGTGCACCACGAGCTCTTCCACGTCGCCGGTGCGGGGCCCGCGCCGCGCCGGCGCAGCAGCAGCGGCGACAGCGGGCCGCGCAGCAGCGTCACCGTCCTGCTCGACGGGCGCAGCACCGCCATCGAGCTCGGCGCCGAGGACGAACCCGTCCTCGACGCCGTCCTGCGGGTGCGCGCCGACGCGCCCTTCGCGTGCAAGGGCGGGGTGTGCGGCACCTGCCGGGCCAAGGTCGTGGAGGGCAGCGTGCGCATGGACCACGACTACGCCCTGGAGGAGGCCGAGAAGGCCGCCGGGTACGTGCTGACCTGCCAGGCCCACCCCACCAGCGAGCGCGTGCTCGTGGACTTCGACGCGTGAGCGCCGTGCAGGAGGAGCGCGCGGGGACCTCGACCGCCCTGCTCGTGGACGAGCGCGAGGACCGCGTGGTCGCGCGCATCGACGGCCCGGCCACCCGCAACGCCATCGACGCCGCCCTCGTCGAGCAGCTGCACGAGTTGTGCGCCCGGCTGGAGGAGGAACCCAGGGTCCTCGTCCTCGCCGGTGGTGACGGGGTGTTCGCCTCCGGGGCGGACATCCGCCAGCTGCGCGAGCGCCGCCGCGAGGACGCCCTGCGCGGCATCAACTCCGGCGTCTTCGACCGCATCGCCAGGCTGCCGCTGCCGAGCATCGCCGCCGTCGACGGGCACGCCCTGGGGGGAGGTGCGGAACTGGCCTACGCCTGCGACTTCCGCATCGCCACTCCGCGCACCCGCTTCGGCAACCCCGAGGCCGGGCTGGGCATCATGGCCGCCGCCGGGGCGACGTGGCGGTTGCGCGACCTCGTCGGCGAACCGCTGGCCAAGGAGGTGCTGCTGGCCGGGCGCGTCCTCGACGCCGGCGAGTGCCTGGCCGCGCACCTGGTCACCGAGGTGGTCGAGGTGGACGACCTGCTCCCCGCCGCGCACCGCCTGGCCGACCGCGTCCTGCGCAACGGCGAACTCGCCCTGCGCCTCACCAAGCTCGCCCTGCGCGTGCCCGCCGGCGCGCACCCCGCCTTCGACGACGTCGCTCAGGCGGTCCTGTTCGAGACCGAGGAGAAGGAGCGGCGCATGACCGCCTTCCTGGAGCGCAAGCGCGCCCCCCGCACCGCGGGGACCAGCGGCGCACCCGCGACGGGCACGGACGAGGGGGGCCGGCGGTGAGCGCGAGCACCGACACCGCGACGCGCCCGCCCGCGCAGTCGTCCTTGCCCGAGGACGCCGGCGTCCTCGGCGGCGGGCGCATGGGTTCCGGCATCGCCCACGCCCTGCTGCTGGCGGGTTGCCGCGTGCGCGTGGCCGAGTCCGGCGCCGAGCGCGTCGCGGCGGCCCGCGCGAACGTCGAGAAGGCCGTGCGGGCCAGCACCGAGCGCGGCACCCTCGACCCCGCGGAGCTCGACGGCGTCCTGGCGCGCCTGGAGGTGGGAGAGGGGCCGCAGTTCCTCGCTCCCGCCGGCCTGGTCGTCGAGGCCGTGCCCGAGGACCCCGCCCTCAAGGCGCGCGTGCTGAGCGCGCTGGACGCCGTGCTCGCCCCGGACGCGGTGCTGGCCTCCAACACCTCCTCGATCAGCATCGCCGAACTGGGTGCGGCGCTGCCGGAGAACCGGTCGCTGATCGGGTTGCACTTCTTCAACCCGGTGCCCGCCAGCACCCTGGTCGAGGTGGTCCTGCGCCCGGGGACTCCCGACGAGCTGGTGGAGCGCGCTCGCGGCTGGGTGCAGCAGATGGGCAAGACCGCCGTCGTGGTGCGCGATTCACCGGGTTTCGCCAGCAGCCGCCTGGGTGTCGCGCTCGGTCTGGAGGCCGTGCGCATGCTGGAGGAGGGCGTGGCCAGCGCCGAGGACATCGACGCGGCGATGGCGCTGGGGTACAAGCACCCCGTCGGCCCGCTGCGCCTGACGGACCTGGTGGGCCTGGACGTCCGCCTCGGCATCGCCGAGCACCTCGAACGCACCCTGGGCCCGCGGTTCGCCCCGCCGCAGCTGCTGCGCGAGAAGGTCGCGCGCGGGGAACTGGGCCGCAAGAGCGGTCGGGGCTTCTACACCTGGTGACGAGCCTTCGCGGCACGTCGGCGTCTTGACGGTCCGGAATCCACCTGGAACAGTTCCCAACCGAACGTCCGGTCGGTTACGGCCGCAACCACCCCGGGAAGGTCATCGATGACTGTCACTGCCCTGCGCGACGTCGCCACCGTGGAGAGCTTCATCGCCGGCCGCTGGAGCGGGCCCACCGGTGAGACGACCACCCTGCTGGACGCCGCGACCTCCGAGCCCGTCGCCCGCATCGGCACCGGCGCCCCCGACGCGGCCGGCGCGGCCGAGCACGCCCGCCGCGTGGGTGGCCCCGCGCTGCGGTCCATGACGTTCCACGAGCGGGCCCTGGTCCTCAAGCAGCTCGCCCAGCACCTGAACGGGTGCAAGGACGCGTTCTACGACCTCTCGGCCCGCACGGGCGCGACCCGCCGCGACTCCCTCGTCGACGTCGACGGCGGCATCGGCGTGCTGTTCACGTACGGCTCCAAGGGCCGCCGGGAGCTGCCGGGCGGGTCGGTGTACCTCGACGGCCCGACCGAGGCGCTCGGGCGCGGCGGGCAGTTCGTCGGCCAGCACGTCTACACCTCCCGCCACGGCGTGGCCGTGCAGATCAACGCCTTCAACTTCCCCGTCTGGGGCATGCTCGAGAAGTTCGCCCCGGCCTTCCTCGCCGGCGTGCCCACGATCGCCAAGCCGGCCAGCCAGACCGCCTACCTCACCGAGTTCGTCGTGCGCGAGGCCCTCGACAGCGGCCTGCTGCCCGAGGGCAGCCTGCAGCTGCTGGCCGGCAGCGCGCGCGGGGTGCTGGACGTCCTGGGCGACCAGGACCTCGTCGCGTTCACCGGTTCCGCCTCCACCGCGAACTCGCTGCGCTCGCACCGCTCGGTGCTCGAGGGCGGGGTGCGCTTCACCTCCGAGGCCGACTCGCTGAACTTCTCCCTGCTCGGGCCCGACGCCGTGCCGGGCACGGCGGAGTTCGACCTGTTCGTGCGCCAGCTCGTCACCGAGATGACCGCCAAGGCGGGGCAGAAGTGCACCGCCATCCGCCGTGCCCTCGTCCCCGACGCGCTGCTCGGGGACGTCGCCGAGGCGGTGCGCGAGCGCATCGCGCAGAAGGTGACGGTGGGCCACCCGCAGGCCGAGGGCGTCACCATGGGCGCGCTCGTCAGCCTCGCCCAGCGCGAGGAGGTCCGCGCCCGGGTCGCCGAGCTGCAGCGCGGTGCGCGGATCGTCGCCGGTGACCCCGGGCACGTCGAGACGGTCGGTGCCGACGCCGAGCGGGGGGCGTTCCTGTCCCCGCTGCTGCTCCTCGCCGAGGACGCCGGCCGTGCCGAGGTCCACGAGGTCGAGGCGTTCGGCCCCGTGAGCACCCTCATCGGCTACGGCAGCACCGCGCAGGCCGTGGAACTGGCCGCGCGCGGGCGCGGCAGCCTCGTCGGCTCGGTCGTCTCCAACGACCCGGACGTGGTCCGCGACGTCGTCCTCGGGGTGGCTCCCTGGCACGGTCGGGTGCTCGTCCTCGACCGCGACTCCGCGAAGGAGTCCACCGGGCACGGTTCTCCCCTGCCGCACCTGACCCACGGCGGACCCGGCCGCGCCGGTGACGGCGAGGAGCTCGGCGGCATCCGCGGCGTGCTGCACTTCATGCAGCGCAGCGCCCTGCAGGGTTCTCCGCGCGCGCTGTCCGCCGTCACCGGCACCTGGATGCCCGGGGCGCCGCGCACCACGCCGGACACGCACCCGTTCCAGCGCTCGCTGGCGGAACTGCGCGTCGGTGACAGCGTCGAGGCCGGGCCCCGGACCATCACGCTGGAGGACATCGACCACTTCGCCGAGTTCTCCGGTGACCGGTTCTACGCCCACACCGACGAGGAGGCCGCGGCCGCGAACCCGTTCTTCGAGGGGCGCGTCGCCCACGGCTACTTCCTGGTCTCCCTGGCCGCCGGTCTCTTCGTGCAGCCGGACCCCGGCCCGGTGCTGGCGAACTACGGTCTGGAGAACCTGCGCTTCACCGCGCCCGTGTACCCGGGGGACGAGGTCCGGGTGCAGCTGACGGCGAAGTCCATCGCCCCGCGCGTGGACGCCGACTACGGCGAGGTGCGCTGGGACGCGCAGCTGTTCAACCAGCGCGACGAGACGGTCGCCACCTACGACGTGCTGACGCTGGTCGCCAAGACGCGCTGAGCCCGCCCGCACCGCCGCTGACGCCCACGGAGCCGTTCCGGGGCGTCAGCGGCGTTCGTCGCTCAGGTAGCACGTCATGCGCGCCGAGCACACCGCCCGGCCGGCGTCGTCGACGACGGAGACCTGGTAGGTCGCCATGGTGCGGCCGCGGTGCAGCGGCGTCGCGGTGGCGGTGATCGTGCCCTCCCGGGCGCTGCGGTGGTGCGTGACGTTCAGCTCGACGCCCACGGCGGTGCGCCCCGGGCCGGCGTGGATCACGGCCGCCCACGAACCCACCGCCTCCGCGAGCGCGGCCGAGGCCCCGCCGTGCAGCAGGCCGAACGACTGGGTGTTCGTCGCCACCGGCATCGTGGCGATCAGTTCGTCGGCCGATGCCCGCAGGACGCGGATGCCGAGCTTCTCGTCGAGCTCGCCCGGTCGCAGGTCCGCTCGTGCTCCGGTCAGCGGGTTCTCGCTCACGGTCGCAGGGTAGCCGTGCAGCAGGTGACGGCCCTCGAAGCAGGCGGCAGCGGCACTTCCGAGCGCCGGTCGGGTGACACGGCGTCAAGCCGCCGCCCGCGCGTGACGACGCCCGGTCGTGACCTCTCGCCGTGCCCGCTGGAGCGCCCGATCGACCTGGGTGCTCCTGGCCGTCGTGCTCGCCGTGTCCGCGCTGGTGCTGGCCGTGCCGGCGTGGCGCGCGCCGGCGGTGCTGGCGGTGCCGGCCGCCTCGGTGGCCGGGGTGGTGCTCGGCGTCGCGCTGCACCGCCCCCGCGGCGGCGCGTGGTGGCTGGTGGCGCTGACGCTGACGCTGTGGGGGGCTGCGCCCTGGTTGGCGCAGGTCACCGGACGGGTGGACGGCCCGCCGACGGCCCTGGTGTGGGCCGGTCAGGCGCTCGCGGCGGGGATCGTGCTGCACGTGGCCCGGGGGCGGGAGGCGGGGCGGGAACCCTCGCCCGGCGGCAGGCTCGACCTGGCCGTCATCGCCGCCGTCGTGGCGCTCGTCGGCGCCCAGCTGGCGGCCGTGGTCCTGGCCGACCACGGGGACGTGACCGGTGTGGTGGTCGCCAGCGCCGACGTGGTCCTGCTGGGCGTGCTGCTGCGCTTCACCGTCTCGCGCCGCGCCCTGCCGGTCAGCTCCTGGCTGCTGCTCACCGCCGGCCTGCTCGTCATCGTCTACGACCTGACCTGCTCCCTGAACGGGCGGCGCATGGCTCTGCCCGGGGAGGCGGTGCAGGGCCTGGGCGTGCCGGCCCTGGCGCTGTTCGGGCTCGCCGCGCTGCACCCGTCCATGACGGCGACCTTCGCCGCCGAGACGTTCGCGCGCCGTCGCCGCCCCTCGGGGGCCCTGCTGGGGCTGCTGCCGCTGGTCGCCGTGCCCGCCGCGCTGTGGTGGGTCGCGCGGGCGGCCGGCGCGCCGGGCCTGCCGGGCTGGACGGTCCCGGTGACCGGTGCGCTCGTGGCGGCGCTGTGCCTGCTGCGGGCCTCCGCCGCCCTGCGCGCCAGCGAGCACCTGGCCGAGCACGACCCGCTGACCGACCTGGCGAACCGGCGCGGGCTGGCCCGCGCGCACGCCGAGCGGCCCGCCCTCGGCGGCCGCAGCCTGCTGCTGCTGGACCTGGACGACTTCAAGCAGGTCAACGACACCCACGGGCACGACGTGGGCGACGCCCTGCTGCTGCAGGTGCGCGACCGGCTCGTGAGCGCCACCCGCGAGGTGTGCGCGGGGGACGGGGTGGTCGCCCGCCTGGGCGGGGACGAGTTCGTCGTCCTGGCCCCGGCCCGGTGCGCCGGCGAGGTGGCCGATCGCCTGGTGCGCGCGCTGGAGGCGCCGGTCGTGGTGGGGGGTCTGGTGCTGCGCGCGGGGGCCAGCGTCGGCGTCGCCCACGAGGGCGCCGCGGCGCCGGTGCCGCTGGCCGAGCTGCTGACCCGCGCCGACGTGGCGATGTACGCCGCGAAGTCCGCCGGCGGTGGCCGGGCGGTGGACTTCCACCCCGCCATGCGCGAGGAGGTCGCCCGCCGCTACACCCTCAGCGGTCAGGTCCGCCGGCTCCTGGCGGGGCGGGCCCCCGACGTCGGGCACCTGGAGGTGCACCACCAGCCCCTCGTGGAGCTGGCCTCGGGCCGGGTGGTGGGTGCGGAGGCGCTGGTGCGCTGGCGCCACCCCCAGCACGGCCTGCTGACCCCCGACGCGTTCCTCGCCCTGGTCAGCACCAACGACCTGGACGCCGAGCTGGACGCCGCGGTGCTGCAGGAGGTGGTGGACCAGCTCTCCCGATGGCGCGACCAGGGCCGGCGTGAGCTGCCGGTGGCCGTGAACCTCACGCGCGCCAGCCTGGACGACCCCGCCCTGGCCGAGCGCGTCCTGACCCTGCTGGCCGACGCGGGAGTGCCGACGTCCCAGCTGCACCTGGAGATCACCGAGCACCAGCAGCTGGCCGTCGACAGCCCCGCGGCGGGCTCCCTGGCGGAGCTGCGCGCCGCCGGTGTCGAGATCCACCTCGACGACTACGGCACCGGGTACACCTCGCTGGACTACCTGCGCCGCTTCCCGGTGCAGGTGCTCAAGCTGGACCGCTCGGTGGTCGGCGCGGTGGCCGACGGCGACGCCCAGCTCGTCGCCGGGGTGCAGGCCATGGCTGCCGCGCTGGACCTGCAGGTCCTGGCCGAGGGGGTGGAGACGCCGCAGCAGCGCGCGCGCCTCATCGAGCTCGGCGTGCGGTACGGGCAGGGGTACCTCTTCTCGCGCCCGCTGGCCGCCCGCGACTACGCCGACCGCGTGCTCGGCCCCGCCCGGTCCCACGGCCCGCAGCGCACCGTCGCGCCCGGGTTCGCCGCGACGCCCTGAGCGCGCCCGGGGCGGGCCGGTGGCCCGGCCCGCCCCGGGACCGGGTCAGCGCTTCAGGCTGCCCAGCAGACCCTGCGCGACCTGCCCGGCCTTCTGCTGCTCGCCCTGCTGGGCCCCCATGACCAGCAGCACGCCGGTCAGGGCGGGGATGCTCCACTGCAGCACCTTCAGGCGGCGCTGCGCGCCCGCGACGTCCTCGGGAGTGCCCTGCTGGGGGTCGACGCCGGAGGCGGCCGGGGCGTGGGAGTCCTTGCCCAGCTTCGCGCCCTGAAGGCCGGAGTAGGCGGTCACGCCCATCGCGACCAGCGTCAGCCCAGCCTTGAGGGCGGTGTTGCCGCGGGTGCCGGACTGCCCCACGACCCGACCGCGGTTGCCCAGGATGAGGCCGACGCCGCCGATGCTGTGCACGGCCAGGGCGGCGGCGTTGACCGGGGCCCAGCGCGCCCAGCCGGCGGTCGCGACGTGGGTGCGGTCGTGCGGGTCGGAGACGGCGGCCGAGGCGCCGTTGAGGCCGACGGCCCCGAACAGGGAACCGCCGAACCAGGCCGCCAGGCCGATGTCGTGCATGGAACGGATCACGGTCTGACGCTCGGACACGGGAGCACCTCTCTGGACGTCGGTCCCGCCCCCGCGGGTGCGGTCGGGCGGGGTGAGGGGCCAGGTTCCCGCAGGGAGCGCGTTCCCGCCCGCTGGAACCGGGTCGGGGTGACGGGGCGGGGGCCGCCGGGTGCGGGCGCTGCGGCGGACGGGCGATCCGGGGGCGCTGGTGTTCACAGGAGCCCGCCGAGTGGAGGACACTCGGAGCATGTCCCCTCGCGCGAGTGCGGCCCGGCGTCACCTCCCGACCAGCCCGTTCCAGCCCGCAGCCCCCCGGACCCCGACGGAGTTCGCCGTCGACGACCGCGTCACCCACGACCGCCACGGCCTCGGCACCGTGGTGGCGATCGGTGCCGACGAGCAGGTCACCGTCCGCTTCTCCTCCGGTGAGGTCCGCCTGGTGAACGGGGCCAAGCTGGACAAGCTCTGAGCGCGCCGCCCCCGCTGCGGGGCCGGGGTGCACGCTGTGCTCACCGGGGCACCCAGCCCGTAACATCCGCTCAGTGACGAATGAGCTACCGAGCGTGAGTGGAGTGGGTGACCCGCCGCCCCACGCCCCACCCGGGGCTCACCCCGCCCCGGCGCCCGACGGCCGCGACACGCGGGTGGCCATCGAGGCCTCCCTGCTGCCGGCGATCTTCGACGGACCGGCCGTGGCCGTCATCGCCCTGGACCGCGACGGCCTCATCACCGCCCTGACGCCCGGGGCCGAACTGCTCCTGGGCTACGCCGAGAGCGAGCTGCTCGGCGAGCCCCTGCACGAGCGGCTGCACCACCAGCACCTCGACGGCAGCCCCTTCCCCCGCGAGGACTGCCCCGTCGTCGCCGCGCTGACCGAGGCCCGCCCCGCCGCCGGGCACGGCGACGCCCTCGCCCGCTCCGACGGCACCCTGCTGGTGGTCTCCTGGGCCTTCGCCCCCGTGGTCCTGGCCCGCACCCTCACCGGTGGCGTGCTCACCCTGCACGACATCAGCACCCAGCGCGACGACGCGGCCCGGCCCGGCCGCCGCCTCGCCCTGGCCGAGGCGGCCAACCTGCGCCTGACCCTGCTGGCCGACGTCTCCCAGCTGCTGTCCGAGGGGCCCGCGGACCTGGACCGCGCCCTGGACGGCCTCGCGCGACGCGTGGTCCCGGCGCTCGCGGACTGGGTGGCGGTCGACCTGCTGGAGGCCGACGGTGCACGGGCCCGGCGGGTCGCGCTGGTCCACCACGACCCGGCCGTGGAGGCCGGCGCCCTGGCCGGGCTGGGGCCGCTGCCGCCCCTGGACCCGGGAACGCGCAGCCCGCTGGTGCAGGTCCTGCACGGCGCCCCCCTGCAGCACGTGGCGGACCTGTCCACCGTGGACGACGACAGCGACGAGTCGTGGACGCAGCGGTTGTCGCTCGTGCGCGAGCTGGGCACCACCGCGGCGATCGTCGCCCCGCTGCGGGCGCGCGGGCGCACCCTGGGCGCCATCACCCTGGTGCGCACCCTCCCGCCCCGGCCCTTCCGCGACGAGGACGTCGCGTTCGTCGCCGACCTCGCCGCCCGGGCGGCCGCCACGGTCGACACCGCCCAGCTGCTGCGGCACGAGCAGCACCGGGCCGAGCAGATGCAGCGCGCCCTGCTGCCCCAGCTGCCCGAGCGGATCGGCGGGCTGCGGCTCGCCGGCCTGTACCAGCCCGCCAGCGACCTCGCCCAGGTCGGCGGCGACTGGTACGACGCGTTCGAGCTGCCCGACCTCAGCACCGCCCTGGTCCTCGGCGACGTCGCCGGGCACGACCTGCACGCGGCGACGCGCATGGGCGCGATCCGGCACAAGCTGCGCGCGATCGCCGCCGACCGCGTGGCCCCGCCCTCGGAGATCCTCACCCGGCTGGACCGGGTGCTGCAGCGCTTCGCGCCCAGCGACGTCGCCACCCTCGTCCACGCCCGGTTGCGGGCCGAGGGCGCCGGCTGGGAGGTGCAGTGGTCCAGCGCCGGGCACCCCCCGCCGCTGCTGCTCGTGCCCGGCGCCGAACCCCGGTTCCTCCAGGCCGAGGCGGACCTCCCCCTGGGCGTGGCGGACCTGCCGCGGCACGACGCGCACGCGTCCCTGCCGGCCGGTGCGACCGTCGTGTTCTACAGCGACGGGCTCGTCGAGCACTCTGGTGAGTCCCTCACGGACGGGCTGCAGCGCCTGCTGCGGGCCGGGGCCGGCCTGGAGCACGCGCTTCTGCCGCACCTGTGCCGGGAACTGCTCGACCGCCTGCAGCCCGCAGGCGGCGACGACATCGCGGTCCTGGCCGTGCGCCTGGGCCCCGTGGGGGGCGTGGCACCGGGACGGGAGACCGAGGCCGGTGCGGTGCTGCCGCAGGTGCACCTCCGCGGCCTGCCGCTGCGCCTGCGCCAGCGGTTCACCCAGTACACCGAGGGGCTCCTGCGGGAACTCGCGCTGCTGCGGTTCGGTGCCGGCCAGCCCTCCGCCACGGCGCTGCCCCAGCGGCTGCTGGACCTGGCGGCGGAGCTGCAGAACACGTACGCGCACCTGCTGGCGCGCCCCGCGGCCGTCATGGACGCCGCGTCGGCGGCCGGGCGGCAGTCCTGCGACGTCACCTACCGGTTGCCCGCCGAGGCGGGCCCCTTCGCCCGGCGCGTGCTGACGGCGCTGGAGGAGGCGGACGACTTCTGCCGCGCCGAGGAGCACCTGCTCACCCTGCCCCCGGCGCCCGAGGTGGCGGAGTACCGCCGGTGGGTCTTCGGCGAGTTCGAGCGGCAGCTGGCCGGCGCCGCGCCCCTGCCCTGGCGGGAACCGGGACCGCAGCACACGCCCGAACGGCCTCGAGCGCTGCGGGGGCCCGAAGCGCACCCGGTGCCGGACGGGCAGGTGCGGTGGCGGGTCGTGGGTGAACCCCTGGACCTGGACCCCGACCCCGGCGCGGTCTCCACGGCCCGCCGGCACGTGCGCCGCCTCCTGCGCGAGGCCGGCGCCGAGGAGCTGGAGGAGACCGCCGAGCTGGGCGTCTCCGAACTCGTCACCAACGCCGTCCTCCACGCCCGCACCACCGTCACCGTCACCGTGCGGATCGCTCCGGGTGGGGCGGCGCGCATCGAGGTCGCCGACTCCTCCGACGCGGCCGTCCAGCAGCGCCGGTTCGGCCCGGCGGCCTCGACGGGGCGCGGGTTGCGGCTGGTGGAGTCGATCTCCTCGGCCTGGGGCGTCGAACCCCTGCCGCCGGAGCGGGATGCGGGCAAGGTGGTGTGGTTCCAGCCGGTGCCGGACGCGGACGCCGCGGGACCGGAGGCTCAGGCCGAGGACTGGGCGGCCGAGCTGGAAGGCCTGCTGTGAGGGGCTGACCGGGCGGCCCCGGCGCGCGGGCGTCAGCCCGTGAACGTCCAGTGCCACGACTCGCGGGGCACGTTCTCGCTGAAGCCGAACTCCTTCGCGTGCGCGCGCATCCACGTCAGCGCCTCGCCCTTCAGGTCGAGGTCGAGGCTCAGCCCCCAGCCGTGCTCGCTGGTGCCGGGTTTCGCCGCCAGGCCGCCCTGGGAGTACAGCCCCTTGCGCCGGGCCACGTCGACCTGCTGCTCGTAGGAGCGGTAGGAGTCGGTGACCTTGATGGTGATGCCGTCGCGGGCGGCCGCCGCGCGCAGCTCCTGGTAGGACTGGGCGGCCGGCGCCCACATCGTGTGCGAACCCTGACCGATGCTGCTCAGCGCGCCCGCCGGGATCTTGCCGTTGCCGTGCTTGACCAGGTCCAGCGGCACCCCGTTCGCGTCGCGCGCCCGGCTGGTCCCCGCGACGCCCCCGGTGCTCACGCCCGACGTGCCGGACGTGCCGGACGTGGTGGCGATGCGCTGCGAGAGCACGGACGCGAAGGAGGTTCCCGACGAGGTGCTCGTCGCGCCTCCGGACGCGGTGGCGGTGGTGCCGGTCGTCACGGCCCGGGCGGGGGGAGCGGGGGGCTGCAGGGCGCGGATGCGGGCCTCGATGTCCGCGATGCGGGACACGACGCCACTGATGCCGTCCACCTGGAAACCCCCTGCTGCCGACGAACTCCCGTCCCGGGGTTCTCGGCCGCGGCGGGCGCCGCCTTGAGCTGCGCCGGAGGCTGGACCGGGGCGGGTGGGCGCCGTCAGCGCGGCGGGGCCGTGGACGCGCGCACCTCGAGCGCGGGGCTGACCAGGACCCGGTGCACGGGGCGGCCGGGGTCGGTCAGGCGCGCGGTGAGCAGGCCGACCGCCGCCCGCCCGATCGAGCGGCGCGGTGGCCGCACGGCGGTGAGGGCGGGCTGGAACAGGCCGGCGACCTCGTCGTCGTAGGAGACCACCGACAGGTCGTCCGGGATGGACAGGCCCCGGGACTCGCACCGCTGGACGAGGGCGATGGCGTCGGGGTCGGAGTGCACGAGCAGCGCGGTGACCCCGCTGCCGGTGCACCGCTGCACGAGGTCGTCCACGGCCACGTCCCAGTCGGGTTCGTCGAGCTGGGGCAGGCGGACCGACGGGGAGGCGTCGCGGGGCAGGCCCAGGTCCTCGCACGCCTCGCGCCAGCCGCTCAGGACGTGCGGGGAGGTGGGGCTGGAGCGGGTGACGGCCACGCCGATGCGCCGGTGCCCGAGGCTCGCGAGGTGCTGCACCGCCATCGCCGCCCCGAGCCGGTGGTCGGACACGACGGACTCGAAGGCCTCGCGGTGCGGGCCGCGGGTGGCCGTCCGCTCGAGCAGCACCACGGGCACCGGTGCCTGCGCGAGCCACTCGAGCGTGGCCGCGGCGCCCGGGCCGTCGAGGGTCGGGGCGACGAGGAGGCCCCGCACGCCCGACTGGCCGGCCAGGCGTTCCAGCTGGGGGCTCTCGTCGTCGCCGGCGTAGGAGGAGCCGCGCAGGACGAGCTGCATCCCGTGCGCGCGCGCCTCCTCCTCGGCGCCCCGCGCCACACCGGGCCAGTAGTAGGCCAGCGAGGGCACGAGCATCCCGAGCGCCGTGGTCGCGGCCCGCGCCGGCTCCCCGGTGGCGGGGCCGCGGTCCTCGGGCTCGCGCGGTCCTGCCCCCGGCGCGTCGGCGGCCGGCTCCGGGGAGGTGCCGGGCAGCAGGGTCGCCCCGCCGTGGACGCGGTGGACCAGGCCCTCGGCGGCGAGCTGGCCGATGTCGCGCCGCAGCGTGATCGCCGTGACGCCGAGCTCCTCGACGAGGTCGGAGATGCGGACGGTGCCGTTGCGCTGCAACGCGTCCATCAACCGCGCCCGGCGCGTCGCCGGTAGGAGCCGGCTGCTGTCGGTGACGCTCACGGGCACACCTCCACGTGCAGGTCGAACGAGCCGATCAGCGGCGGGTCGACCGGCTCCAGCACGAGCCGCAGGAGCCGGCGCCCCCACACCACGGCGAGGAGCGGGTCGTCGAGCGCCTGCTCCTCCAGGTGGGCGCGCGCGGTCGCCGCCGCCCAGGTCAGGACCATACCGGCCCCCTGCAGCCCGACGACCACGGCGCGACCCGGCTCCAGGGAGCTCACGTCTCCGGCGAGGACCCAGTGCAGCCGCGTCGGGCCGGCGGCCGCGTCCGCGCCCTCGGGCACCTCCCAGGCGTCGGTGACGCGGACGTTCCCGCTCGCCCGGTCCAGGGTCGCCGTCCTGCGCCAGGACGAGACGCCGGCCCCGGGGTAGGCGCCGGAGAGCTCCAGGGTGAGGGAGGCGGTGGCGTCGTCGCACCGCGGGACGACCCGCGAGGCGCCGTGCCGGGCGCCGGCGGCCTGCTCGCGGCCGCGCACGACGGGGACGTTGTGCCACCCGCTGCGCAGCAGCCACAGGGAGTAGCGGTCGGGCCCGAAGGTGGTGGCGGTGTACGTGGGCCGGCCGGGGTCGACGAGCACGGGCACGCCGTTCACGGCGACGACGACGCCGCCCACGTCGTTGTGGTTGTGGTGCTCGCCGTTGTGCCCGCCCTTGACCGCGAGCACGGTGCGGGCGTCCCCCGCGGCCCGGCGCGCCAGGAGCACCTGCGTGGAGGGCAGCCACACGTCCCGGGCGAGCTGCGGCTCCTGCGGTGCGGCGGTGCACCACGCGGGGTCGGTCACGGCGCGCAGCAACCTGCCCAGCCCGGGGGCCTCCGTGGCCACGGGTGCGCCCGGCTCGCGGTGCGAGGCGGCGAGGGCGGTGGCCGCCGGCACGTCCAGGCGCCGTCCCCACCGGTGCAGCACCTCCCACGGCAGGTCGTCCGCGGGGCGGGCCGGGGCGTCGGCGAGGCTCAGGTACCAGGGGCCGCCCAGGTGCATCCGGTGCGGGAAGGCGACGACCTCGCGCAGCGGGGCGATCCCCGCGGCGTCCAGCGCCCCGCCCGTCGCGTGCTCGAGGACCTCCAGCAGCTCCAGCAACCGGGCGGCCCCGTTCCACCAGTACCCGAAACCCTCGTCGATGGCTCCGTCGGCCGGCAGGGACGCGGCGTAGCGGTCGACGTCGGCGATCGCCGAGGCGACCACCTCGGCGCGCGCGGCGGGGTCCTCGAGCAGGACGAGCGCGGCGGTGACGACGTTGCCGAGGATCCACGGGTTCCAGTTGTGCACGTCGCCGTGGAGGCCGAGCCAGTGCCAGTCCCGGCGCGCGCGGTACGGGTCGAGCACGCGGGTGCGCACCTCGTGCTCGACGCGGGAGCGCAACCCGGGGGCGCGCTCCTCCAGCGCGTCGCCGAGCAGGTGCAGCGTCCACGCGAGCTGGGCGGCGACCTCGCCGGCGCCGAGGTCGAGGTAGGGGTCGGTGACGGTGGGCAGCACGGAGCCGCGCCGGGCGCGGGTGTCGTCGTGGGCGGGCCAGCACCAGGTGCTCTGCTCGCACAGCAGGACCACCCCGTCGAGGACCTCGTCGAGCCAGCGGTCCTGCAGCGTGGCCGCGGCCGCGAGCACGGCGCGGGACAGGCGGTGCTGACGGGCGAAGACGACGGCCTCGTGGCCGGCGCGGTCGCCGTCGCGGAAGTAGCGCGCGAAGCCGGAGGCCGTGGGCTGCGGCCAGGGCGCGCCCAGGTCCTCGTGCGCGCGGGCGAGGACCGCGCGCAGCGTGGTGGCGTCGGCGGCACCGGGCTGCGGTGCCCCGTCCGCGCCGGGCAGCCGCCAGACCCGCCGGTCGGTGGCCGCGGGAACCGGCAGGGCTTGAGCCGCCGGCCGCAGCAGCCGCTGCAGCGCGCCGGGGTCGGCCGTGCTGCCCCACGCGCGCCGCAGGGGGCCGGGCGCCGTCGCGCTCGAGGAGGGGGGCTGCGGGTCGCTGCGGGTCGTCACGGGTGGGCTCCTCGGCGAGCGGTGGTGACTGCACGGGTGATCGAACCTGATCGTATCAGTGAGTTCTTTCCGAAAGGTGCTTGACAGGAGGGGAAAACGCACAGTTGACTCCTCGCATCGCACAGAAGCGATCTAGTTCGTTCTTCACTCGGCCCAATGTCCGACCGGCGCCGACGCACCGACCTCCGACGACGAAGGACCGCCGTGCCCGATCCCGATCGACTTCCCGATCGCCCCCACGCGCTGCTGGTCATGGACCGGCGCACCTTCGCGCTGCAGTTCCACGAGGCGGAGCTGCAGCGGCTCGCGGGGCTCGCCGACGTCGACGAGCCGGTCTGGACCGCCGAGCTCGACAGCCCCGCCGCACGCCGCCGGCTCGCCCGGGCCGACGTCCTGCTCACCTCCTGGGGAGCCCCCGCGCTCACCCCCGAGCGGCTCGCCCGCGCCCCCCGGTTGCGCGCCGTCCTGCACGCGGCCGGCAGCGTCCGCGACCTCGTGGGCGAGGAGGTGTTCCGGCGCGGGATCGTCGTCAGCACCGCCGCCGACGTCAACGCCGTGCCCGTGGCCGAGTACACGCTCGCCGCGATCATCATGGCCGGCAAGAAGGCGCCGTTCCTCGCCGCGGACGGGCGGGCCCTGCCGACCGCGTGGCACGAGGTGCTGCACCGGGAGGACCTCTCGAACTGCGGCCGCACCGTCGTCGTCGTCGGCTTCTCCCGGATCGGGCGGCGCGTCGTGGAGATGCTGCGGATCCTCGACACCGCCGCGGTGCTCGTCGTCGACCCCCACGCCGACCCGGCCGCCGTGCGCGCCGCCGGCGGCGAGGTCGCCGAGCTGGACGACGCGCTGCGCCGCGCGGACATCGTCTCCCTGCACGCCCCCGCCCTGCCCGAGACGCACCACATGATCGGCGCGCGCGAACTGGACCTGCTGCCCCGCGGCGCCACGCTCGTGAACACCGCCCGCGGCTGCCTCGTCGACCACGACGCGCTGCTCGTCGCCTGCGCCGCGGGCCACGTCGACGCGATCCTCGACGTCACCGAACCCGAGCCCCTGCCGGCCGGGCACCCGCTGCTGCACCTGCCGAACGTCATGGTCACCCCGCACGTCGCCGGTTCCCTCGGCGCCGAGACCCGGCGCCTGGCCCAGCACGCCCTCGACGAGCTCGAAGCCTGGGTCGCGGGGCGAGCCCTGGGCACACCGGTCACCGCCGAGGCGACGGCGGTGAGCGCGTGAACGCCCGGACCGCGCACGCGCCGGGACGAGCAGCCGGTGCCGGGCGCGGCTGGGACCGGGCGCGGTGGGCCGCCTTCGCCGACCACCTCCTCCTCTCGGTGCGCCCCTTCGCCTCGCCCGACCACGCCCGCATCACCCCACCCGGCGGACCGGGCGGCTACGGCACCGACGTCGACGGCCTGGAGGGTTTCGCCCGCACCTTCCTCACCGCCGGTTTCCGCCTCGCCGGTGAGCGCGGCGCGGACCCGCTGCACCTGGCCGAGTGGTACGCCGCCGGCATCGCCGCCGGGACCGACCCGCACGGGGCGAACCGGTGGGTGCGCCTGCCCGAGCACGGCCAGGCCAAGGTCGAGGCCGCCTCGATCGCCCTCGTGCTCGACCTCACCCGCCCCTGGATCTGGGACCGCCTCGACCCGCGCGTGCAGGAACAGGTCGTGGACTGGCTCGCCCCCGCCGTCGGGGACGAGACGTACCCCCGCATCAACTGGGTGTGGTTCCGCCTGGTGGTCCAGACGTTCCTGCGCTCGGTCGGCGGCCCGCACTCCCTCGACGACATGGCCGACGACCTCGCCACCCACGACACCTTCGTGCGCGAGGACGGCTGGATCTGCGACGGCGCGGAACGCTCCTACGACCACTACGCCGGCTGGGCGCTGCACCTGTACCCGACCCTGTGGGCGCGCATGGCCGGCGCCGCGGACCTCGCCGCGCCGCGCCGCGACGCGGACCGCGCCCGGCTGGACCGCTTCCTCCAGGACGCCGTGCACCTCGTCGGCGGCGACGGCTCCCCGCTGATCCAGGGCCGCAGCCTCATCTACCGGTTCGCCGCCGCGGCGCCGTTCTGGGTCGGCGCCCTCGCCGAGGTGCCCTCGGTGCGCCCCGGGCTGCTGCGCCGCGCCGCGTCCGCCGTCGTCGGCCACTTCGACGAGAACGGCGTTCCCGACGAGCGCGGTCTGCTCACCCAGGGCTGGCACGGCGAGTGGCCACAGCTCTCCCAGGCCTACTCCGGGCCGGGCTCGCCGTACTGGGCCAGCAAGGGGCTGCTGGGCCTGGCCCTGCCGGCGGAGCACCCGGTGTGGACCGCCGAGGACGAACCCCTCCCCGTCGAGGTCGCCGACACCGCGTTCGCCGTCCGCGCCGCCGGCTGGCTCGTGACGACGACGCGCGCCGACGGCGTGGTGCGCGTGACGAACCACGGCACCGACCACGCCCGGCCGGGCGACGAGGTGGGGGACTCCCCGCTGTACGCGCGCCTGGGCTACTCCACCGCCACCGGCCCGCTGCTGGACGCCGAGGCGTGGCGTGAACCGCTCGAGCAGTCCGTCGCACTCGTCGACGCCACCGGGCGCCGCACGCACCGCGCGGGTTTCACCACCCTGCCGCTCGGCCGTGCCGTCCGGACGAGCGGCGGTGACGGCGCCCCCGCGGCGCTCGTCGCCGGCTCGCGCGCCGCGGCGCACTGGCTGGAACCCGGGCCCGACCCGCGGCACGGCTCCGGGCTCCGCGGCACCACCACGGCAGCGGGGACGGTCACCACCGTCTCCGTCGTCCGAGGGGCTTGGGAGGTGCGCTTCGTGCGCGTCGACGGCCCCGCCGGGGACGCGGTGGAGGTGCAGGTCGGCGGGTGGGCGCTCGCGGCGGCGGAACCCCCGGCCGAGGACGTCGCCGCGAGCGCGGGGCCGCCGGCCGTGACGGTGCGCACCGACCGCTCGACCTCGACCGTCGCCGGCCTCGACGGGGTGGCGGGTGCGCTGGTGGTGCGACGCGAGAACGCCTCGCCCCTCGGACCGCACTCGGCGGTGCCCGTGCTGCGGGCCCCGGTCCGAGCCGGGACGTGGCTCGCCGCGGCAGTGGCCCTCGCCGGTTCTCCGGCCGGGGCGGGCAGGACCCCCCGCCTGACGCGGGGGGAGGGCGCCCACGTGGACGTCACGTGGGCGGACGGGGCGCGCACGCACGTGGCGCTGCCCGACGACGAGGACGCGGACGTCCCGTCGACGCACACCGACGGCCCCCAGGTGCCCGTCGGACGAGAGGAGACGCGATGAAGCGCAGGACTCTGCACGCCCTGGCCGCCACGACGGCGGCGAGCCTGCTGCTCGCCGGCTGCGGCGGCGGCAGCGAAGCGGCCCAGGACGAGCCCTTCGACCCGAACGAGCCGGTCACCCTGACCGTGTCGGTGTGGAACCTGGCGGGGACCCCCGAGTTCCAGGCCCTGTTCGACGCCTACGAGCAGGCCCGCCCGAACGTCACGATCGAACCGGTCGACATCCTCGCCGACGACTACCCGACGAAGGTGACGACGATGCTCGCCGGTGGCGACTCCACCGACGTCATCGCGGTCAAGAGCCTCATGGACTACTCGAAGTTCTCCACGGCGGGGCAGCTGCAGGACGTCACCGACCTCGCCGAGGGTGCTTCCGAGCTGGGGGGCCTGGACGCCTACGAGCAGGACGGGACGTACTTCGCCCTGCCGTACCGGCAGGACTTCTGGGTGAACTACTACAACAAGGGCATCTTCGACGCGGTGGGCGAGGAGTACCCGGCCGACCTCACCTGGGACGAGTACGTCGACCTCGCGCAGCGCATCACCGAGAAGGCGGCCGCGGCGGGGATCACGCCCGCCGAGGGGACGAAGGTCTTCGGGACGTTCACGCAGCCGTGGCGCTCCGCGGTCGGAGCCATCGCCGCCGCGCAGACCGGGGGCGACCAGCTCGGCAGCGACGGCTACGAGTTCTTCGCCCCGTACTACGAACGCGCCCTTGAGCTGCAGGAGTCGGGGGCCACCCTCGACTACAGCACCGCCACGACCCAGCAGGTCACCTACCGCACGATGTTCACGACCGAGCAGGCCGCGATGGTCCCCATGGGCACCTGGTTCACCTCGGCCCTGCTGCAGGCGCAGGCCGCCGGTGAGACGGACGTCGAGTGGGGCATCGCCCCGATGCCGCAGCCGGAGGCGGGCGGCGAGACGGTCACCTTCGGCGGGCCCACGGCCTTCGCCGTGAACCGCAACGCCGAGCACTCCGGTGCGGCCCGCGACTTCCTGGAGTGGGCCGCCGGTGAGGAGGGCGCCCGGGCCGTCGCGGCCACCGGCATCGTCCCGGCCCTGCAGACGCAGGAGATCAAGGACGCCTACCTCGCCCTGGAGGGCATCCCGACCGACGAGCTCACGCAGGAGGCCCTCGCGCCCGACGAGGTCGCCCTGGAGATGCCGGTCGGCCCGACGACCGCCCAGGTCGAGCAGGTCCTCGGCGAGGAGCACCAGCTCATCATGACCGGCTCCGCCTCCATCGACGAGACCCTGGAGAACATGGCGGAGCGCGTCGAGAACGAGGTGGGCTGATGGCCGCACCCGCACCTCCGGTCGTGCGGCCGACCACCCCGTCGGCGACGACGTACTCCAACCGCCGGCAGGTGCGCCGCAACACCCTGCTGGGGTGGTCGTTCATCCTGCCGAACTTCGCCGGCTTCGCGCTGCTGACCCTGGTGCCGGTGGTGGCGACCTTCGGCATCGCCTTCACGAAGTGGAACGCGTACTCCACGCCGGAGTTCACCGGCCTGGACAACTTCACCCGGCTGGTGCAGGACGGGAACTTCCGGGTCGCCCTGTTCAACACCGTCTACTACACCGTCGGCCACGTGCCGCTGACGATGGCGGCGTCCCTGCTGCTGGCGCTGGCGCTGAACCGCAAGCTGCGGGGGGTCGCCTTCTTCCGCACGGCGGCGTTCTTCCCGTACATCACGTCCATCGTCGCGGTCGCCGTGGTGTGGAACATGCTCTACAACCCCACTCAGGGACCGATCAACCAGTTCCTGCTGACGCTGGGGTTCGACGACCCGCCGGGCTGGACGTCGGACCCGTCGTGGGCCATGCCCGCCGTCATCATCACCGGCGTGTGGAAGGACATGGGCTACTACATGATCCTCTTCCTCGCCGGGTTGCAGACCATCCCGCCGGAGCTGCACGAAGCCGCGAAGGTCGACGGGGCCAACGCGTTCCAGCGGTTCCGCAACGTCACCCTGCCGTGCCTGCGGCCGACGACGTTCTTCGTCCTCATCATGCTCACCATCGGCAGCTTCAAGGTCTTCGACCTCATCGTCGTCATGACCGACGGCGGCCCGGGGCGCAGCACCCTGGTGCTGTCCCAGCTCATCTACCGCGAGGGCATCGTCAACGGCCGGTTCGGGTACTCCTCGGCCGTCGCGCTGGCGCTGTTCGTCCTCGTCCTCGGGGTCACCGTGGCGCAGTACGCCCGCAACAAGCGGCTGGAGGCGTGATGGCCAGCATCCTCGGACCCCGGACCAGCACCACCGCACCGGTGCCGCCCACCACGCCCGCTCCCGACCGGCGGCGGGCGCGGCCGGTCCGCCCGTGGGCGACCCCGCTGGCGTACGCGCTGCTGACGGTGCTGGCAGCCCTGCTGCTCGTGCCCTTCGCCTGGATGGTGTCCTCGTCGCTGAAGACGAACGCCCAGGTCTTCACCGTGCCGATCCAGTGGATCCCGCGGGAGCTGCACTGGGAGAACTTCACGGAGATCTGGAGCCGCGTCCCGCTGCTCACCTACCTGCGGAACACGACGTTCCTGGCGGTCGTCATCACGTTCCTGCAGGTGTTCACCGGCAGTTTCGCCGCCTACGGGTTCTCGAAGATCCGCTTCCCCGGCCGGGACGGGCTGTTCCTGGCGTACATCGCGACGATCGCGGTGCCGTGGCAGGCGTACATGATCCCGCAGTACATCCTCATGCAGAAGGCCGGCCTGGTGAACACGTTCACCGCGCTGATCCTGCTGCAGGCGTTCAGCGCCTTCGGCGTCTTCCTCATGCGGCAGTACTACATGTCCGTGCCCGACGAGCTCGTGGAGGCCGCGCGCATCGACGGCCTGTCGGAGTACGGCATCTACCGCAGGGTCATGCTGCCGTTGTCGGTGCCGGCACTGGCGAGCCTGGCGCTGCTGACGTTCGTCAACACGTGGAACGACTTCATGGGCCCGTTCATCTACCTGACGAGCAACGACCTGTGGACGGTGCAGATCGGCCTGCGCCAGTTCATCGGCCAGTACGACGCGGAGTACGCCCTCATCATGACGGGCTCGGTCATCTCCGTGGTGCCCATCCTCGTGGTCTTCCTCCTGGGGCAGCGGTACTTCATCCAGGGGATCGCCACCAGCGGCATGAAGGGCTGAGCGCGCCGTGAACAGGGTCTCCCACGAGACGTACCTGCACGTCGCCGGCGTCGTGTACGTCGCCCTCGCGACGAACCTGGCGCTGGCCGTGGTCCTGGCGCCCCTGCTGGTGGCGGTGCTCGTCGTGCCGGACGTGACGGCCGGCTGGCCGCTGCTCGTGCTCCTCACCGGTGCGCTGGGGGCTCCGGCGCTGGCGGCGGCCGCCGCGGTCTTCTCCTCGTTCTCCACCGACGGCACCACCGCGGTGCTGCGCACCTTCGCGCGGTCGTGGGCGCGCTCGCTGCGCCGGGCGGTCCCGCTGGGGTCGGCCGCGGGCGCGGTGCTCGTCGTGGTCGGGGTGGACGCGGTGGTGCTGGCCGGAACCACCTGGGGGGCGCTCACCCTGCCGCTCCTGGCGGTGGTGGCGCTGCTGGCCGTCGCGGTCGCCGTGCTCGCCGCCGTCCAGCTCGCCGAGCGGCCCGGCGCCCGGCTGCGCGACGTCGTGCGTCCCTCCGTCTGGGTGGCGGTCCGCCGCTGGCCGTTCACGCTGTTCTCCCTGGCCGTCCTCGCGCTGCTCGCGGCGGCGGTGGCCTCCCGGCCCGCGCTGGGCCTGGGCCTGGCCGCCGCCCCCCTGCTGTACGTGGTGTGGGCCAACAGCCGCTGGAGCGTGCGGCCGGCCCCGGCGGGGGCGAGGATCGCCGCGTGAACGCACCACTGACGGCGACGGCGAGGGCACTGGTGCTGGTGGGCCGCGGCCGCTACCAGGACCGCTGGCACGACGACGCGGCCACCGGGTACCGCGTCGCCGGTGAACTGGCCGCGGCCGGCCTGGAACCGCAGGTGCGCGGCACGGCCCCGGACGCGCTCGACGGGGCCGACGGGCTCGCCCTGCTCGTCGTCGTCGCCGGCACGGGGCGCAGCGACGCCGACTGGGACGGCGGCGACGAGGCGTGGGCGCCGTTCCACGCGCGCCTGGCCGCGCTCGTCGCCGAGGGCGGCGTGCCGCTGCTCGCCCTGCACCAGGCCGCGAACACCTTCACGGACGCCCCCGGCTGGTCGGAGCTGATCGGCGGCCGCTGGGTCCCCGAGCTGTCCATGCACCCGCCCATCGGTCTCGCGGCCTTCCGCCCCGTCCCGGGGGAGGAGCACCCCGTCGTGGCGGGGCTGGAACCCGTGGAGGCGTTCGACGAGCGCTACTGCCGGCTGCAGCGCGCAGCGGGCTCGCGGGTGCTGCTCACCACCGAGCACGACGGTGTCGAGCACCCGGTGGTGTGGCAGGCCGCCGGCCCGGGCCGCGTGCTGTACGACGGGCTCGGCCACGACACCCGCTCCTACGACAGCGCCTCGCGCCGTCAGCTGCTGCGCCGCGAGGTGGCCTGGCTGCTCGGCGGGGCACCGTGACCGCCCCCCTCCCCGGCGCCGGTGCGGGCGCGGCGGAACCGCCCCCCGCGGCGCCGGTCTTCGACCGCCACCACCACGACCACTCGCCGTGGGGCTTCTGGCAGGACGCCTCCGCCGAGGCGCGCGCGCACCAGAGCGAGCTGCAGCGCCGGGCGGTGTCCCAGAACCCGGGGTGGTCGATCGGGGCGGGGTGCTTCGTCAGCGAACTGGCCGCCGTGCAGGCGGAGCGGTTCGTCCTGGGCGAGCGCAGCTACGTCGCTGCGCACGCATACCTGACCGGCGACGTCGTCACGGGCCGCGACTGCAGCCTCAACGCCTTCTCCGTCGTGCGCGGGCGGGTCCGGCTCGGCGACGCGGTCCGGATGGGCGCCCACACCTCGCTGCTGGGTTTCAACCACGGGATGGAACCGGGCACGGAGGTGCACCGGCAACCGCTGACGTCGAAGGGCATCACGGTCGGCGACGACGTGTGGATCGGCTCGCACGTGGTCGTCCTCGACGGGGTGGTCGTCGGCGACCACGCGGTCCTGGCGGCCGGCGCGGTCGTGACCAAGGACGTGCCGGCGGGTGCGGTGGTCGGGGGCAACCCCGCCCGGGTGCTGCGCTGGCGGGTGCCGTCGCTCGCGCCGGTCCCCGCGGACGACCTCGCCGCGCGCCTGGTCGCCTTCGAGGCCCGCGCCCGCGCCCAGGCGGCCGACGTGCTCGCCCGGTCCTGGCGCCCCGACCTGCCCGGCGGGCAGTTCGTCGACACCCCCGGCGCCGCGCCCACGGTGCGCGCGCAGTGCGACGCCCTGGAGGTCGCCGCCCTCCTGCTCGACGGTGCCCCGCCCCAGCTGCCCCTGCAGGAGCAGCTCGCCCGCCTGCGCGGCTGGCAGGACGAGCGCACCGGACTCGTGCCACCCCTCGACGCGACGGGCCACCCGGTCACCACCGCGCCGGAGCTCGCCGACGGCGCCGCCGCCTACCACGTCCTGTCCGTCGGGTACGCCCTCGACCTGCACGGCGCCCGCTTCGAGCACCCCGTGCGGCCGGTCGCCGAGATGGACGCGGCCACCCTCGTCGGCGCCCTGGAGGCGCTGCCCTGGCGCGGGCAGGCGTGGAGCGCCGGCGCCTGGGTGGACGCGGTGGGCACCGCGTTCCGCTGGAACCTCGACCTGGGCGCCGGCGGCGTCCCCGGGACCCTGCCCGCCCTGTTCGGCTGGCTGACCACCCGTGCCGACCCGCGCACCGGCACGTGGGGCGCCCCACCGCCCGGCGAGGGGGCGCTGCAGGTCGTCAACGGCTTCTACCGCGCCTCCCGCGGCACCTACGCCCAGTTCGACGTGCCGCTGCCCTTCCCGGAGCGGGTCGTGGACACCGTGCTCGCGCACGCGGCCGACGCCCGCTGGTTCGCGCCGGAGCGGCAGGACGCCTGCAACGTGCTGGACGTCGCGCACCCCCTGTGGCTCGCAGGGCGGCAGAGCACCCACCGCCGCGACGAGGTGGTGGCGCTGGCCCGCCGCCTGCTCGCCGACGCTCTCGGGCGCTGGCGCGACGGGCAGGGCTTCGCCTTCCGCGCCGGACGCACCCCGGGCCTGCAGGGCACCGAGATGTGGCTGGCGATCACGTGGCTGCTCGCCGACCTGGTCGGCCCGTCCGACCTGCTCGGGTTCCGCCCCCGCGGGGTGCACCGGCCCGAGCCGGCGCTGCGGCTGCACCCGTGAGGGCCGGCGCGCCGACCTGCTGAGCCCGCCTGGAACAAGACGACCCCGTTCCCACGTTGCACGAGCAACCGACAACGCCGTCACCCGGGAGATCCACCGTGCGCACCACCGCCACCACGCTGAGCTTCGCCGCCCTCATCGGGGTGCTCGCCGCCGCCGGCGGCTCACCGCCGGCCGCCGCCACGCCCGAGCGCACCCGGGTCACCGGCGAGGTGCACCAGAGGTCGCAGGACGTCCTGCCCGACGACGACGGCGGCGACTCCCGCTGACCCCACCGGCGAGCCGCGAGCACCCCGATCGGGGGAGGCCGCGACCCGCCGCGTACTGCTCCGGGTGCAGGTGAGGACCGTGCCGGGGGATGACGCGCCGCCGCCCCCGGTGGGCCAGGCTGGAGCCGTGAGCACCGCCACCCTCGCCCCCTCGACGCCCAGCCGGCCGGCGCCGGTCCAGCAGTGGCGGGCCGGGACCCTGCCGCGGTTCGTGGCCGCCGGCCTGACCGGCAACCTCGCCCACGCAGTGGTGTTCCTGCTGCTGCAGGTCTGGACGCCGATCCCCGTGGCCGTGGTCAACGTGACCGCCACGGTGTTCTCCACCCTCATGACCAACGAGATGCACCGCCGGTTCACCTTTCCCGGCGCCGCGGGCACGCCCTGGTTCCACGGGCACGGCGTCGGCGGTGCCGCGGCGCTCCTCGGCGTGGTGCTCAGCACCGCGGCGCTCACCGCGTGGCACCACCTCGTGCCGGGGGCGAGCGCGCTGAGCGGTCTGCTCCTCGTCCACGCCGTGACCGGGCTGGTCGGCCTGGCCAACTTCCTCGCGCTGCGCACGGTGCTGCGCCCGCGGGCGGCCGGGGCGGCCTGACGCCGGCGCCCCGGCGCCCCGGCGCCCCGGCGTCAGGCGGAGGTGGGCCGGTCGGTGGGCATGCCGGTGGGCGGGGTCCCGCCGGCGCCACCGGGACCACCTGCACCGCCGGGGCCGCCCGCACCGCCGCTGGAGGGGGCCGAACCGGCGGTCGGGGTGGTGTCGGTGTCCACGCCGACGGTGAGGGTGAGCGCGTAGCCGCTGGTGACGTCCCCGGTGACGCTGGGGATCTGGGTGGCGCCGGAGTCGTCGCTGAAGACGTTGTCGGAGGCGAGGGTGACGTTGGCCAGGTTGCTCACCGACTGCTCGTAGCCGCTGGTGGCGTAGACGGTGGTGCAGGTGTCCTCGGGCAGGGCGACCTGCGAGGTGGCGATGGCGTTGGCGGCGTCGGTGATGGAGTCCACGTCGGGGTAGACCTCGAAGTGGACGTGCGGCCAGCGCCCGGAGTAGCAGGCGGGGAAGATGCTGGTGAAGGTGACCGAACCGTTCTCGTCGGCGACCTGCACCCCGCGCAGGTAGTTCTCGTCCTCGACGCCTTCGGAGTACAGCGAGTAGTTGCCGTCGCGGTCGCAGTGCCACACGTACACGGCGGCGCCGGCGAAGGGCACGTCGCCGTTCGCCATGTCCACGACGTCCAGGGTGAGGGTCATCGGCACGCCCTCGGCGGTGGTGGTGGAGGTGCCGAAGGAGGAGCGGATGTCGGAGCGCACCACGCCCGACACCGTCAGCACGTTCGCGCCGTTGGAGCCGTCGCCGGGGTAGGGGCCGGCGGTCTCGTCGGGGATCTCGCTCAGCGACGAGGACGTCGCCGACGCGGTGGTGCCCGCGTCGGCGTCCGCGCCGCAGGCTGCCAGGCCCAGGCCGGCCGCGCCCAGACCCAGCACGCCCAGCACGCGGCGGCGGTCGAGCCCGCGCTGGCGCATGGTGGCGATGTCGAAGGCCACGCCCTGGTCGTCGACGTCCTCGTCCTGGCGCGGCAGGGACCGGCCCTGGTAGGTGCGCAGCGCCCGCCGGGCGCGCGTCTCGGCCTGCTGGTCCTGGGGGTTCACGGTGGTCCTCTCGTCGCTCACACCCTCACCATCGGCGGTCCGGGCGCGAACCGGACGTGAGGGAGCTGTGCCTCACCTGTGCGTTCGGGCGGTGCCGGGCGCTCAGTGGTCCAGCGCGAGGTGCAGGGCCAGCAGGGACTTGCCGTAGTCGCCCCCGTTCGGGGTGCGGACGTCGGCGTGGACGTGGTTGCGGCTGGAACCGGTGACGCCCTTGCCGAGGGGGCCGGGGCCCTCGCAGTCGAACTCGATCCAGATGACCGGGGACTGGATGCGGGTGTAGAAGACCGCGTCGTCGCCGGTGTCGCCCTTCCACGCGAAGTACGTCGCATCGAGGTGCTCGCGGATCTCCGCCATCTTGATCGCGGCGTGCCCGTCGTCGACGTTGCCCACCATCCGGGCCACGAAGGCCAGCACCGCTTCCTGGGCGGTGCTGGACAGGTCCGTCAGCAGCGCCCCCTCGTACGGCTGGACGAGGTTGTCCTGGAAGGCGCCGGCGACCGACTCCGCGGCGCTCTTGTCGGCCGACAGGATCGCTGTGGCCTGCTCGTCGCTGCTCAGGGACTGGATCGCGGCGACGGCCAGGGCGAACTCCTCGTCGAACACGCTTAGGCCCTCGTACTCGCTGTCCAGCCCCTTGTCCGCCGTGGTGGGCTCGGAACCCCAGAAGCAGGGGGTCATCACGACCTGGTCGCCCAGGACGAAGTAGTTGATGACCAGGTGGTGCCCGTCGACCTGAAAGCCCCAGGGCTCGGTCTCCGAGGGGGTCCCCATGACGGTGAACCAGTAGAGGTCTTCGTTGAACTGGCTCTCCTGGCCGACCAGGATTCCGCCGTAGGTGTTGAGCTTCATGATGGTCTCGGCGTTGTCCAGGCCCTGCGCGCTCAGGCCCGCTTCGAGGATGGCCATGGCGGCGGCCTTCTGCGTGTCGTCCATCTCCTCCAGGCTGACGCCGTTGCGCTGGTAGCTGTCGACGTTGCTCCACAGCCGCCACTCGTCTTGGGTGTAGTCCTCCGGTGCCACCTCGAAGGACGCCGCCGTGCGCTGGTCGTCGCTGAGCGATGACAGCCAGGCCGTCGCCGCCGCCACCACGCCGGAGGTGCTGACCCCGCTGGCCTGGACGGCGTACAGGTCGGGGACGACGGTGCCGTCGGTGGTCAGCCCGACGAATTCCCCGGTGATGCCCTCGGCCATGCCGTCGGGGCCCCCGCCCGCGGGCGGTCCGCCCCGGGTGGCAGAGGTGGTGGAGCCGGTGGTGTCGGCGCCGGAGCACGCCGCGAGGGTGGCGAACGCGGCGACCCCGGTGGTGGCGAACATCGCGGTCATGAACCGCCGGCGGTTCAGCGCGCCGGCGCTGCCCGGGGCGTGGACCCGGTGCCCGTCCCTCGTGCGCAGGACTGCCTCGTCGCCGTGGGTGTGGTCGACGCCGTGGTGGTGGTGGTTGTGCACGGAGGACTCCCTGTGTGTCGAAGGTGGTACCCACGGTGCACCGCTGTCCCGGGTGCGACCGGTGGGGGAGCTGTGCGTCGGCAGTGCGTCCGGTCGTCTTCCGGGGTCAGCGCAGTCGTGCACCGACGCCGCTGTCGGGACGGCTGAACCGCCACCACAGCAGGGCGGAAGCCCACACGGCGACGAACAACCCTGCGACGGCGTAGCCGACGGGTTCGGTGTCCAGCCCGGAGACCCACGTCGTGACCGCGTCGCCGAGGGCCAGCTCCTCGTGCAGGACCGAGACGAGCTGGATCGTGCCGATGCTCAGGGCGACGGCCACGGACACGCCCGTCACCACCCCGTTGTACGCGAGGCGGCGCAGCGGGAAGGACTGCGCCCAGTCGTAGGCGACGTTCATGAACGCCCCGTCGAGGGTGTCGAACAGGCACATCCCGGCGGTGAAGAGGACGGGCAGGACGAGGACGGCGTACCAGGGCAGCGTCACGGCGGCGGTGCCGGCCAGCACGAGCAGCGCCACCTCCGTGGCGGTGTCGAACCCGAGCCCCATGAGCAGCCCGGCCGGGTAGATCTGCCGGGGCGAGTCGATGCGCCGGGTGAACCGGCGCAGCACCCTGGCGACGGCTCCGTCGAGCGCGAGCCGCCGCTGCAGCGCGGCGTCGTCCAGCCGACCGCGGCGACGCAGACGGGCGGTGCGCAGGATCCCGAGCAGCGCGACGAGGTTCACCAGCCCGATGACCCACAGGAACACCCCCGCAGCGGTCGTGCCGAAGACCCCCAGCGCGTCGTGCACCGCGCTGCCCTCGGTCACCAGGCCCGAGGCGAACCGCGATCCCGTCGCGACGAGCAGGGCCATCGCGAACACCACCGAGGAGTGCCCCAGGGAGAACCAGAAGCCCACCGACAGCGGGCGCTGGCCGTCGGCGGTCAGCTTGCGGGTCGTGCCGTCGATGACGGCGATGTGGTCGGCGTCGAAGGCGTGCCGCACGCCGAACACGTAGGCGGTGAGGCCGAGGCCCCAGCCGAACACCTGCTCGCCGACGTTGAACCCGTGGGGCACGACGAACAGGCCCAACACGCCCCAGCCGACGACGTGCAGGGCGACGACGACGGCCAGCAGCCTCAGCAGGTGCCGGGTGTCGCGCCGCGCCCACCGCCGCCCCGTGGGTGTCGGGGCGGCGGGGATGCAGGTGCTCACGGGGTCGGGCTCACTCTCTGGGTCTGGTCGGGGTCTGGCTGCGGTCAGGCAGCTGCCGCGGTGGCGGCGGTGACGACGTCGTCGGAGACGGCACTGCCGGACCCGAAGACCGCTCCGGTGCTCAGCGTCGACTTGTGCCGGGTGATGAATCCGGCTGCGGCAGTGCCGAGCGCGGTGGTGGACTCGGTCAGCAGGAGGGGCATCTTCCTGTTCCCCGCGTAGGGAGCGGCGGCCAGCGCGTCGGCGGGCACGTCGCCGCGGGCGAGTCCGACGCCCGTGGCGCTGAAGCCGTAGGAGTTCAGGGCCGCGTCCGCGATGAGCGCGGCGGTAGCCCGGCTGTCCGCGCCGCCCAGGCGGGGGCTCGTGGTGAAATCCGCTGCGCGCAGAGCTGTCTCGATCGAGTCGGGCACGGCTGCGCTGGAGCCGAGCACGGTCACGCGGGTGATGCCGGCCGCCTGCACCGTGCTCGCCCACCCCGCGGGCAGGGTCTGGTCTACGAGCAGGACGGGGACGCCGTCGGCGTAGGAGATCGGCCCGGCGGCCACGCCGTCGTTGATGCTGCCGTAGGCGCGCACGATGAACGCCTCGGTGGGCTTCGTGATCGCCGCACCGGCGGCGAGGACGGCCAGGTTGGTGGCGATGCGGTCCTCGCCTGCGTGGCGGACGACGTTGTCGGCGCCGTAGGACCAGCCCAGCAGGTCCTCGATGCCCTGGCTGATCTTGTCCGTGCCGCCGATGAGGTGCACGGAGGTGACGTCCAGGCGGGTCAGTGCGGTGGCGGCTGCGTTGCTGAGGGTCTTCGGCGCGGTGAGCAGCACGGTGGCTCCCAGCCGCCCGGCCAGGAAGGCGGCCGAGAGGGCGTCGGCGCCGGCGTCGGCACCGACGAGCACGGCGTTCGTGCCGGTGCTCCCGGTGCTGCGGCTGATGGCTGCGGCGGTCTTGGTGCGGTCGGTGCCGGCCAGTCGCGTGAACGTGACGGTCATGATCTTCCTCGTCTTCCGGGTCTGCTCGTGGTGGAGGCGACCGTCAGTTGTGGTGGGCGGCGGTGGCCAGGTGCAGCGCCAGCAGCGCCTTGCCGTAGTCGTTGCCGTTGGGGGTGCGCATCATCGAGTGGATGTGCTTGCGCGAGGGCACCTGCGCGTCGCCGTAGCCCTGACCCACGGGGCCCGGGGTCTCGCAGTCGAACTCCAGGTAGAACACGGGGGAGTGGACGCGGAACCAGAAGACCGCGTCGGCGTCGGTCGGGCCCTTCCACGCGAAGTACGTCTGCGTCAGGTACTGCTTGATCTCCTCGAAGCGGACCTCGGCGTGGTCGCCCTTCTGCGTGTAGACGAACAACCAGATCAGCTCGAGCACCAGGTCCTGCTGAGCGGTGGTCAGCTCCGACAGGAGGATGCCCTGGTAAGGGACCTCGACGTTGTCCTTGAACGCTTCGGCGACGTTGTCGTCACCGGTCTTCGTCGAGGACAGGATCGCCGTGGCCCGCTGGGTGTCGTCCAGGGAGTTGACGGCGGCGAGGGCGGCCTCGATCTCCTCGTCGAACAGGGTGATCGTGCCGTGGGTCTCGTCGGTGATGGTAGTGGGTTCCGACCCCCAGAAGGTAGGCGTCATGACGACCTGGTCCCCGAGGACGAAGTAGTTGATCACCTGGTGGTGGCCCTCGAACTGCCAGCCCCACGGCTCCGTGGTCGAGGGAGTGCCCATGACGGTGAAGTTGTAGCGTCCTTCGGAGAACTGGTCGGTCTGCTGCAGCTGCTCACCAGCGATGCCGTTGATGCGGCGGATGTTCTCGCTGAGCACCAGCCCGCGCGCCGACAGCGCGGCGGCCAGCAGCTGACGGCCGGCCAGCAGTTGCTCGGCGCTCAGTGCGGAGACCTCCACGCCCTGGCGGCTGTAGCCGTGGACGTTGCTCCACAGCCGGAACTCGTCCTGCGTGTAGTCGGTGGGGTCGATCTCGAACACGGTGGCGGTGCGCTGCTCCTCGCTCAGCGAGGCCAGGAACGCTGCGGCGGCGTCGACGACCGGCTCGGTGGACACCCCCGTGGAGTGGATGGAGTAGAGGTCCTCGACCACCGTGCCCTCGGTGGTCAGGCCGACGAACTCCTCCAGAGTCTGGTCCATCCCGCCGCCGCCGCCCTCGGGGGGAGCGCCGCCCCCGGGTGGGGTGGGGACCGTGCCGGCCTGCGCCGACGTCGCCCGCATCACCGCGAAGGCGGACACGCCGGCCCCGGCCATCGCGTAGCGCAGGAACGAGCGGCGCACGAAGTCGCGGCCCTGCTGCGTCTCGAACAGCACCGGGTCGACGGCGCTGAAGGCCGGGTCGGCCCGTGCCGCGCTGCGCAGCGCAGCGGCCGAACCCGAGTGGTCGTTGCTGTGACTGTGGTCGTGGTGGCTCATCGCACTCTCCGTCGCGTCGCGCTGGGACGCTCCCACGGTAGCCCTGCATTGCTACGCTGCGTCGAATCGTACGCAACTGACAGTGAACTCATGGGGTGCTCACATGGTCCAGGTCGCTCGCGATCCGGGGCTGCGTCAGGCGCGGGTGTCCAGGAGGAGACCGTCTTCACGCCGGTGCCGGAGGTGGTGACGTCCGCGCCGGCCAGCAGCGGCAGCAGGTCACCGCCCGAGCGCGGCTGAGCGCGCTGGACGGCCAGGTCCTGCCAGAGCGAGGACGTGGCACTGGTGGTGGTGATCGCGGTCATCGTCGTTCCTCTCGCGGGCCGTCCTCGGCCCCGAGGAGTGCATCGGGGCCGAGGACGGCCCGCTCGAGCCGGACCGTTGAGGATTCACCGGATCCACAGGTTCCTGGGGTCCTGCACAGGAACCCGCGCCGCGGTGCGCGGGAGGGCGGTCACGCGCCGGTCGGCGCGCCCCCCTCGAACCGGCTGACGTCGCGCACGGCGCCCTTGTCGGCGGACAGCGCCAGCGCCGCGTACGCCTTCAGCGCGGTGGAGACCTTCCGCGGGCGCGGGGCCGCCGGGCGGTACCCGCCGTCGGCCTCGAGCGCGGCGCGCCGCTGCTCCAGCACCGCGTCGGGCACGTCGAGCCGCAGGACGCGGTTCGGGATGTCGATGACGACGGTGTCGCCGTCCTCGACGAGGGCGATGGTGCCGCCGGCGGCGGCCTCGGGGGAAACGTGCCCGATGGACAGCCCCGACGTGCCGCCGGAGAAGCGGCCGTCGGTGACCAGCGCGCACACCTTGCCCAGCCCGCGGCCCTTCAGGTACGAGGTGGGGTAGAGCATCTCCTGCATGCCCGGACCGCCGCGGGGTCCCTCGTAGCGGATGACGACCACGTCGCCGGCGGTGATGCGCCCGGTGAGGATCGCCTCGACGGCGTCCTCCTGGGACTCCACGACGACGGCCGGGCCGGAGAACGTCCAGATGGACTCGTCCACGCCGGCGGTCTTCACCACGGCGCCGTCGGGGGAGAGGTTCCCGCGCAGCACCGCCAGGCCGCCGTCGGCGGAGTGCGCGTGCGCGACGTCGCGGATGCAGCCGCCCGCGGCGTCGGTGTCGAGGCTGTCCCAGCGCTCGGACTGCGAGAACGCCTTCGCCGAGCGCACGCAGCCGGGTGCGGCGTGGAACAGCTCCACCGCCTCGGGGGACGGGGAACCGCCGCGCACGTCCCAGTCCTTCAGCCACTCCGCCACCGACGCGGAGTGCACCGTGGTGACGTCGTGGTCCAGCAGCCCGGCGCGGTCCAGCTCACCGAGGATCGCGGGGATGCCCCCGGCGCGGTGCACGTCCTCCATGAGGTAGGTGCCGTTCGGGGCCACCTTCGTCAGGCACGGCACGGCGCGCGAGCGCTGCTCGATGTCGGTGAGGGTGTAGTCCAGCCCGGCCTCCTGCGCTGCGGCCAGCAGGTGCAGGATCGTGTTGGTGGAACCGCCCATCGCGATGTCCAGGGACATGGCGTTGTCGAACGCGGCGCGCGAGGCGACGTTGCGGGGCAGCACGGTGGCGTCGTCCTGCTCGTACCAGCGCTTCGCGATCTCCACGACGGTGCGCCCGGCGTCCTGGTAGAGCCTCTTGCGCGCCGTGTGGGTGGCGAGGACCGAGCCGTTGCCCGGCAGGGCCAGTCCGAGTGCCTCAGTGAGGCAGTTCATCGAGTTCGCGGTGAACATGCCCGAGCACGACCCGCACGTGGGGCAGGCCGCCTCCTCGATGCGGGCGATGTCCTCGTCGGAGACGTCGTCGGCCACGGCGTCGGCGATCGCGGAGACGAGGTTCAGGCGGCTGCGCACGGTGCCGTCGACCAGGACGGCGGTGCCGCCCTCCATGGGGCCGCCGGAGACGAACACGGTGGGGATGTCCAGGCGCAGCGCGGCCATGAGCATGCCGGGGGTGATCTTGTCGCAGTTGCTGATGCAGATCAGCGCGTCGGCGCGGTGCGCTTCGACCATGTACTCCACCGAGTCCGCGATCAGGTCGCGGCTGGGCAGGGAGTAGAGCATCCCGTCGTGGCCCATGGCGATGCCGTCGTCCACGGCGATGGTGTTGAACTCGCGCGCGATGCCGCCGGCGGTGTGGATCGCCTCGGACACGATGCGGCCCACCGGCTGCAGGTGGGTGTGGCCGGGGACGAACTCGGTGAAGCTGTTGGCGACGGCGACGATCGGCTTGCCGAAGTCCTCGCGCGCCACGCCGGCGGCGCGCAGCAGTGCGCGGGCGCCGGCCATGTTCCTGCCGTGCGTGACGGTCCGGGACCTCAGAGGGGGCATGGCAGCACTGTGCGGGACGCGAGCAGCGGCCGGAAGACGGCCCTGGTGCTGGTAGTGGCACCACTAGGATGAGCCGGTGAGCAGCGAGACCCGGCGGCGGGAGCTGGGGGCGCTGCTGCGCAGCCGCCGCGACCAGCTCACCCCGGCTGAGGTGGGCCTGCCGGCCGGTGGTCGTCGCCGCAGCACGGGATTGCGCCGGGAGGAGGTCGCGACCCTCTCGGGCGTGTCGGTGACCTGGTACACGTGGCTGGAGCAGGGGCGCGACACCCACCCCTCGCGGCAGGTCCTCGACGCCCTGGCGCGCACCCTGCGCCTGTCGGAGGCCGAGCACGCCTACGCGCTCTCCCTGGCGGGCCACCCCGCTCCTCGCGCGCCCTCGGTGACCGCCACGCGCACGGCCCCGGCGAACGTGCAGCGCCTGCTGGACGCGCAGGTGGGCCTGCCCGCCTTCGCGATCACCTCCGACTGGCAGATCGTCGGGTGGAACGACGCCTACGCGCAGCTGTACCCCGGCATCGCCGAGGTGGCCGACGAGGACCGCAACCTGCTGTGGCTGGTGTTCACCGACCCGTTCGTGCGCCAGCTCCTGCCGCGCTGGGAGGAGGACAGCCGCCGCTTCCTGGCGGAGTTCCGCGCCGAGGCCGGCCCGCTGCTGGGGGAGCCCGCCGTCGCCGCGCTCGTGCAGCGGCTGCGCGCGGCCAGCGCGCACTTCGAGGCCGGGTGGACCGACCACGACGTGCGCGGCTTCACCTCCCGCGAGCGCCTGTTCCACCACCCGCACGCCGGTGACCTGCGCCTGGAGCACCACCAGCTCACCCCCGCCGACCACCCGGACCTGCAGGTCGTGATCTACACGCCGGTGCGGGACGGGGACGCTCGCTAGCCGTCCAGCCCGAGGGCGCTCAGCGCGCGCCGCACCGCCGTGCGCGGGTCCGTGCCGGCGCCGGGGTTCTCGGCCCACCAGATCAGGCCGGTCGTGCTGGCGGCCCGCACCGCCCGCGCCAGCGTCAGCGGTTCGAGGTCGTCGGCGGCGCGGCCGGTGCGGGCGGCGACGTAGGAGGCGAGCAGGCCGGTGCTGGCCTCCCCGGACTCCACCAGGTGCGCCCGCAGTTCGGGGACCCCGCTCACCAGCCGCAGGCGCAGCCGCAGCGCGTCCAGGTCGTCGTCGGGGAAGCGCAGCGCGGCCAGCACCGCGCGCACCACGCCGGTGGGCCAGGGCACGTCCTCGCCCAGCGCGGCGATCTCGTCGGCGACGGCCCGGGCGGCCTCCTGCTCGCCGTGCCAGACGACGGCGGCCTTGGAGTCGAAGTAGCGGAACAGGCTGCGGCGGGTGATGCCGACGGCGGCCGCGACGTCCTGCATCGTCGTGGCCTCGTAGCCGTGCTCGGTGAACAGGGCAAGCGCCGTGCGGGCGACGTGCGCCCTGGTCGTGGCCGGTGGTCGGCCCTTCCGGGTGACGTCCGGCTCCATGCCCGCCTCTTTTCGACACCGAGTGTTGTGATGGTGGGGTGCGCGGCCGAGCCCCGCACCCGCTGACCCGCCGATCCCACCAGGAGACCACCATGACCGCACCCACCGAACGCTTCGCCGGCAAGACGCTCGTCGTCACCGGTGCGGCCGGCGGCATGGGCCGCGCCACCGCCCTGCGCCTGGCCCGGGAGGGCGCGCGCGTCGTCGTCACCGACGTCGTCGCCGACAAGCTCCAGCAGTTCGCCGACGAGTTCCCCGACCTGGACCTGGTGGTGGTGGCCGGGGACGTCACCCGCGAGGAGGACGTCCAGCGCGTGGTCGCCGCCGCCGGTGAGCGCGTGGACGGCCTGGCGAACGTCGCCGGGATCATGGACGGTTTCCTGCCGCCGTCGGAGGTGGACGACGCCACCTGGGAGAAGGTCCTCGCCGTCAACGTCACCGCGCCGATGCGCATGACGCGCGCGGTGCTGCCGCTGATGATCGCCGCCGGCGGCGGGGCCATCGTCAACGTCACCTCCGAGGCGGGCCTGCGCGGTTCGGCGGCCGGCGTCGCCTACACCTCCTCCAAGCACGCCCTCATCGGCCTGACGAAGAACACCGCCGTGATGCACAAGGGTCAGGGGATCCGCGCCAACGCCGTCGCCCCCGGCGGGGTCCTCACCGGCATGGAGGCGCCGATGCGCTCGCAGCACGGCGCCTCCGTCGTCGGCCCGCTGCTGCAGACCGTCGTGCCCACCCCGGCCACCTCCGAGCAGCTCGCGGCGGCCATCGCGTGGCTGCTCAGCGACGACTCCGCCAACGTGAACGGGGCGGTCCTGCCGAGCGACGGCGGCTGGTCGGCGATCTGACCCGCTCGAGCGGCGAGGTGCTGCGGGTCAGCGCTGGGAGACCGGTGAGACGACCAGTTCGTCGACGCGCACGTGCGGCGGGCTGTCGAGGACGAACTGCACCGTGCGGGCGACGTCCTGCGGGGTGAGCATCACCGCGCGGGCGGCCTCGTCGGGGACCTCGGGGCGCTGGTCGAGGAAGTCGGTGGCGATGTCCCCCGGGCACAGGTGGCACGCCCGCACGCCGTGCGAGGCCTCCTGCTGGTTCAGGGTCCGCACCAGCGGGCCGAGCGCCGTCTTGCTGGCCGAGTACGCGACCCCGGCGCCGGGGGAGGACGTCCACCCCGCGTAGGAGGAGACGACCACGACCACACCGCCGCTGCGGCGCAGGTCGGGCAGCGCGGCGTCGATCACGGTGATCGGCCCGGACAGGTTCGTGGCGATGACGTCCTGCACGGCGGCGACGTCCTGGTCGTCCCAGCGCCGGCGCGGGGTGTTCAGGCCGGCGGCCAGGACGAGGCCGTCGAGCCGGCCGAACCCCTCGACGACCGCGGCGCGCGCCGCGGCCACCGCCTGCACGTCCTGCACGTCCAGCGGCAGGGCCAGCGCGGCACCGCCGGCGCGGGTGATCGAGTCCGCGGTCTCGCGCAGCGGCTCGGCGCGGCGGCCGCTGACCGCCACGGCCCACCCCGCGCGGGCGGCCGCCTCGGCCACCGCGCGCCCCGTGCCGGTCCCGCCGCCGGTGATCCAGACGGCCTTGCGCTCCGGTGCGGGACCGGTGGGAGTGGCTACGCTCATGCTCCGACAGTACGTCCGACAGTACGTCCGGCAGGACGTCGGGCGAAGTGCGTCCGCTGGGAGGCGTCGTGCACCTCGATCTCACGAACCGCGTGGTGGTCGTCACGGGAGCCGGCCGAGGGATCGGGCGGACGGTCGCCGCCCGCTTCGCCGCCGAGGGCGCCCGCGTCGTCGCCCTCGACCTGGCCTTCGAGGCGGGAGCCGCCGGCGGCGACGTCGACCAGGTCGAGTGCGACGTGGTGGACCCCGGCTCCGTCCGGGACGCGGTCGACACCGTGGTGCAGCGCCACGGCACGATCGACGTGCTCGTCAACAACGCCGGCATCAACGTCGAGGGCCAGGTCGCGGACCTGACCTGGGAGCAGTGGCGCCGCTGCATGGACGTCAACGCCGGCGGGGTGTTCCTGGTGAGCCAGGCGGTCGCCGAGGTGATGAAGCGGGCGCGGCGGGGCCGCATCGTCAACGCCGCGTCGTTCGCCGCGATCGTGCCCAGCGTCGGCAGCGCCGCGTACGCCGCCTCCAAGGCCGCGGTGGTGCAGTTCACCCGCGTGCTGGCCTCCGAGCTCGGCCCGTGGGGCATCACGGTGAACGCCTACGCCCCCGGCATGGTCCCCACGGCCATGAACGGTTTCGCCGAGATGGAACCCGCCGCGCAGGACCGCCTGCTGGACACGCTGTCGCTGCGGCGCTGGCAGAGCGCCGACGACGTCGCCGACCTGCTGCTGTTCCTGGCCAGCGACGCCGCCTCGTACATCACGGGGACCCTCGTCGACGTCTCCGGGGGCAAGCTCGCCACCCAGATCCCCAGCCGTGCGCACGAGGCCGCGGCTGCCGCGGCGCAGCAGCCCTGAGCGGCGGTCTCCGCGGCCTGCGCCGCTCGAGCGTGAAGCGCTTCAAGAATCTTGCGCGCCGACGTTGACGTCGGGCGGAGAGGTACCTACGCTTCACCCTGAAGCGTTTCAATGACGGGACTGCTCAGCCGCGGGGTTCGCGGCCATCTCGATGAGGAGAGCACTGTGAAGACCACGTTCCTGCGCCGCTCGGCGATCTGCGCCGCTCTCGCGATGCTGCCCCTGTCGATGTCGGCGTGCAGCGCCGGCAGCCTCGGGTCCTCCGGCGACTCGGCCGGCGGCGCCACCGAGATCACCTTCCTGGTGGACAACGCACCCGCGACCGTCGCGGGCGCCGAGGCGCTCGCCGAGGACTTCAACGCCTCCCAGGACGACGTCGAGGTCACCGTGGAGACCCGGCCGCAGGGCGGCGACGGTGACAACCTCGTCAAGACGCGCCTGCAGACCGACACGATGGCTGACGTCTTCGCCTACAACTCCGGCTCGCTGTTCCAGCAGATCGCCCCCCAGGCGACGCTGACGCCACTGACGGACCAGCCCTACATGGACCGGGTCGACGACAGCTTCAAGCCGCAGACGACCGCGGGTGGCGAGGTCTACGGCGTTCCCTACGGCACCGCGTTCGGCGGGGGCGTCCTGTACAGCAAGAAGGTCTACGAGCAGCTCGGTCTGCAGGTGCCTCTGACGTGGGCGGACTTCATCGCCAACAGCGAGAAGATCAAGGCCGCCGGCATCGCGCCGGTGATCCAGACCTACCAGGACACCTGGACCTCGCAGCTGCTCGTCCTGGGTGACTTCCACAACGTCGCGGCCGCCAACCCCTCCTTCGCCGAGGACTACACGGCCGGCGAGGCGAAGTACGCCACGGACCCGGCCGCGA
Source organism: Kineococcus auxinigenes (assembly GCF_050871525.1). Lineage (NCBI taxonomy): Bacteria > Bacillati > Actinomycetota > Actinomycetes > Kineosporiales > Kineosporiaceae > Kineococcus > Kineococcus auxinigenes. The sequence continues at coordinate 139,630 of NZ_JBKBCT010000003.1, forward strand.
TCAAGGGCTTCGAGCACACCCAGCAGGTCCACGACATGGGTTTGCAGAACAGCGACTACGCCTCCACCAAGAACGAGGACGGCATCCGGATGCTGCTCGACGGCACCGGGGCCCAGTACCCCATGCTCTCGAGCATGGTGGCGACCGCGCTGAGCATCGCTCCCGAGAAGATCGACGACATCGGGTTTTTCGCCCTCCCCGGCGACGACGCGTCCACCAACGGCCTGACCGCCTGGTTCCCCGGCGGGGTGTACGTCCCGAAGAGCACCACCGGCGAGAAGCTCGAAGCGGTCAACCAGTTCATCGAGCACCTGACCACCCCGGCTGCGTGCGACATCCTCACGCAGGAGTCCGTGCCGACCGGTCCTTACCTGGTCGAGGGCTGCGAGCTGCCCGAGGACGTTCCCCAGGTGACCAAGGACGTCAGCGCGTACTTCGAGAACGACCGGCAGAGCCCGGCGCTGGAGTACCTCTCGCCGATCAAGGGCCCGGCCCTGGAGCAGATCCTCGTGGAGGTCGGCTCCGGCATCCGCCCGGCGCAGGAGGCCGCGGCGCTGTACGACCAGGACGTGGAGAAGCAGGCCCAGCAGCTGGGCCTCGAGGGCTGGTGAACACGCCTCCACCCGCCGACCGCCCCGGTTCCCCGCGCGGAGCCGGGGCACCCCGTCCAGAGAGGTGACCGATGGCGACGACGACCCCCGCGACGTCCCGCACCCCGTCCACGAGCGGTGAGCGGCGGCGCCCTGGGCGCAAGCACAGCCCGTACCCGGGGTGGTTCTACCTGCCCGCTGCGGTGGTCTACGGGGTGTTGTTCCTGCTGCCGACGTTCGCGTCGTTCTACTTCGCGCTGACCCGCTGGACGATCTTCGACTCGGAGTTCATCGGGTTCGGCAACTTCGTGCAGTTCTTCTCCGAGCCGGCGTTGGTGAAGGGCTTCACGAACACCTTCGTGTACGCCTTCATCACCTCCGGCGCCAAGGTCGTGCTCGGCCTGGGTCTGGGGATGCTGCTGACCAGCCAGATCGTCGGGCGCGGGTACCTGCGCGCGGTGGTCTTCTTCCCCGTGCTGGTCTCCTCCGTCGGGGTCGGGATCACGTTCCAGGTGCTGATGAACCCGACCAAGGGCGCGATCAACGCCGCGCTGGGGGTCTTCGGCATCGACGGGCCCGGTTGGCTGGTCGATCCCTCCCTGGCGCTGCTGTCGGTGGCGCTGGTGGACGTGTGGAAGGGCGTGGGGCTGGCCACGCTGATCTACATGGCCGGCATCGTCTCGATCCCCAAGGAGTACTACGAGGCCGCCAAGGTCGACGGGGCCGGGTCCTGGACGCTGTTCCGCAACGTGATCTTCCCGTTGTCGTGGCCGGCGACCTCCACCGTGATCACGTTGTCGTTGATCGGGGGGTTGCGGTCCTTCGACCTGATCTGGGCGATGACGCGCGGTGGTCCGGGCTTCACCTCGGACGTGATCGCCTCGGTGATCTACAAGCAGTACCAGGCCGGCTTCTACGGCCTCTCGACCGCCGGCAACGTCATCTTGTTCTTGGCGGTGACCGCGCTGGTGGTGCCGTTGACGCGGTTCCTGGCCCGCAAGGAGGTCGAGCTGTGAGCTCCACGATCAGCCCCGCCGGGGCGTTGAACCCGAAGTCGTGGCGCGGCAAGGGCGCCGGTGCCGGTGCCGGTGCTGGTGTCGATCCGCAGGGCCCACCGCCCGGTGGTGGGCGCGTGGGGGGTGCGCGCTCGGCGTGGTACCGCTACGGGGTCGGTGCCCTGGCGATCGTGGTCAGTGCCGTGGTCTTCATCGTGCCGTTCGTGTTCATCGCTCTGGTGGCGGTGATGGACACGCAGCAGGCCAGTGAGTTCCGCTTCGCGTGGCCACGGCAGTTCCAGGGCTGGCAGAACCTGGTGGACGTGGTCCAGACGCGCGACTACATCCTGATCATCGCGTTCATCAACTCCTTCGTGCTGACGGTGGCCAGTGTCACGTTGATGGTGGTGCTCGGCTCGATGGTCGCGTTCGTGCTGCAGCGCCGCGCCAGCCGGTGGACCGGGGTGATCAACTTCCTGGTGCTGGCGGGGTTGATCATGCCGCCGGCGGTGGTGCCGACGATCTGGGTGCTGCAGCGGCTGGGGCTGTTCGCCACGATGCCGGGGTTGATCCTGGTGGAGGTCGCGTTCGGGATCTCCTTCACGATCCTGCTGTTCAGGGCGTTCATCTCCACGATCCCGCGCGAGCTGGACGAGGCGGCGGTCCTGGACGGTGCCGGGCCGTTGCGCCTGTTCTTCCGGGTGATCCTGCCCCTGTTGCGCCCGGTGCTGGTCACGGTGGTGCTGGTGCAGTCGGTGGCGGTGTTCAACGACTTCCAGACGCCGTTGTACTTCCTGCCCGGCGACGCGGGCGCGACGGTGCAGTTGACGTTGTTCAACTTCCAGAGCCAGAACCTGTCCAGCTACAACCTGTTGTTCATGGACATCTTGCTGATCACGATCCCGCCGTTGGTGCTGTACTTGTTCTTCAACCGCCAGATCGTCGCCGGCATGACCTCCGGCGCCGTCAAGGGCTGACAGACCCCGCCGAGCGGCGGCCGGAGCCGGCCACCGCTCGGCCCCTACCCAGACACACGTGAGGACCCGAAGCGCATGAGCGCCGTTCCCGCCAGCCCGACGTTCGAGCACCACCGCGAAGCCCTGGGCATCGGTGAGGCCGCGCCCCGGATCTCCTGGCGCACCACCGCCCCTCCCGGGTGGGTGCCGGCCGGCTACGAGCTGGAGGTCACCCGCGACGGCGCGGTGGCCAGCACCGGCCTCGTCCGCTCGCCCGACTCCGTCCTGGTGGCCTGGCCGTGGGAGCCGCTGCGTTCCCGCGAGGCGGCGAGCGTGCGGGTGCGGGTGTGGGGCGAGGGTGAGCAGGACCCCTCGTCCTGGTCCGCGCCGGCCCCCGTGGAGGCCGGCCTGCTGCGCCCGCAGGACTGGACCGCGCTGGCGGTCAGCCCGGCGTGGGAGGAGGAACCCGACTCCGACCGCCGGCCCCCGCTGCTGCGCCGCGAGTTCTCGCTGGACCGCCCCGTCCGTTCCGCGCGCCTGCACGCCACGGCGCACGGCGTCTTCCGCCTGGAGGTCAACGGCCGCCGCGTCGGCACGGACGAGCTGGCGCCCGGCTGGACCGTCTACGGCGAGCGGCTCCGGTGTTCCACCCACGACGTCACCGACCTGTTGCGGACCGGTGCCAACGCGATCGGTTCCTGGCTCGCCGACGGCTGGTACCGCGGCAGGCTCGGTTTCCACGGTGGCCACCGCAACCTCTACGGCACCGACCTGGCCCTGATCGCGCAGTTGCACGTCGTCTTCGAGGACGGCAGCGAGCAGGTGATCGACACGGACGGGGAGTGGCGCGCCGGGTTCGGCCCGATCCTCTTCGCCGGCCTGTACGAGGGGGAGCACCACGACGCCCGTGCCCTGCCGCGCGGGTGGTCCGAGCCCGGTTTCGACGAGCGCGGGTGGAGCCCGGTGCGCACCGCACCGGCCGGCGCCGAGCGCTTCGTCGCCCCGCAGGGCCCCCCGATCCGCTGCACCGAGGAGCTGCTGCCCGTCAGCGTGGAGGCGAAGGGCGACGGGCGCTTCCTGCTCGACTTCGGCCAGAACGCCGCGGGCCGGCTGCGGATCCGGGTGCGCGCGGAGGAGGGCCGGACCGTGACGCTCACCCACGCCGAGGTCCTGCAGGACGGGGAGCTGTACACCCGCCCGCTGCGGGGTGCGGAGTCGCGCGACACGTACACCTCCGCCGGGACGGGGGTGGAGGAGTGGGAACCCGCGTTCACGATCCACGGCTTCCGCTACGCGCAGGTGGAGGGCTGGCCGGCGGAGACGATCGAGCCCGGTGACGTCGTCTTCCGGGTGCTGCACTCGGACCTGGAGCGCACCGGGGAGTTCTCCTGCTCGGACCCGCTGGTGGAGCGCCTGCACGAGAACGTGGTGTGGAGCATGCGCTCCAACTTCGTGGACATCCCCACCGACTGCCCCCAGCGCGACGAGCGCCTCGGCTGGACGGGCGACATCCAGGTCTTCGCCCCCACCGCCGCGTTCCTCTACGACGTCAGCGGCTTCCTCGCGTCCTGGTTGCGCGACGTCGAGGCGGAGCAGCTCGAGGACGGCACCGTGCCCTGGTACGTGCCCGTCATCCCCGGGGACTTCTGGACCCCGCCGAAGCCCGGCGCGGTCTGGGGCGACGTCGCGGTGCTCACGCCCTGGACCCTGTACGAGCGGACCGGGGACACCGGGGTGCTCGCCGCGCAGTACGACAGCGCCCGGCGCTGGGTCGACCTGGTGGAACGCCTCGCCGGGCCGGGCCGGCTGTGGAACAGCGGCGTCCAGCTGGGGGACTGGCTGGACCCGGCCGCCCCGCCCGAGTCGCCGGCCGACGCCCGCACCGACCGCTACCTCGTGGCCACCGCGTACTTCGCCTGGTCCGCCCGCCACCTGGCCGAGACCGCGCGCGTCCTCGGCCGCGACGCCGACGCGCAGCGCTACGCGGTGCTGGCCGACGAGGTCCGCGACGCCTTCCTCGCCGAGCACCTGCGCGCGGACGGCCGGCTCAGCTCCGACGCGCAGACGGCCTACGCGCTGGCGATCCGCTTCGGGCTCCTGTCGGGGGAGCAGCAGCGGGTCGCCGGCGAGCGGCTCGCGGAACTGGTGCGCGAGGCCGGCGGGCGCATCGCCACCGGTTTCGCCGGCACCCCGGTCATCTGCGACGCCCTGACCCAGACCGGGCACCTGGAGGAGGCGTACCTGCTGCTGCTGGAGCGCGGCTGTCCCTCGTGGCTGTACCCGGTGGGGATGGGTGCCACGACGATCTGGGAGCGCTGGGACTCCATGCTCCCGGACGGCACCGTCAACCCCGGGGAGATGACCTCCTTCAACCACTACGCCCTCGGGGCGGTCGCCGACTGGCTGCACCGCGTCGTGGCCGGGCTGGCGCCCGACGAGCCCGGCTACCGCTCGATCCTCTTCCACCCCCGGCCCGGCGGCGGACTGACCTCCGCCTCCGCCCGGCACCTCACCCCCTACGGCACCGCCGCGATCGAGTGGACGCTGCAGGACGGGGAGTTCGCGGTGACGGTGCAGGTGCCCACGGGCGCCACCGGCCGCCTCGTGCTGCCGGACGGCACCACGCAGCGGGTCCTGCCGGGCAGCCACCGGTTCACCAGCGGGGCCCTCGCGGTCGATCCGGTGGGGTGAGCGCGGCTCCCGGCGCGCAGCAGTGGCATAGTGGCCGCTTCTGCGCGTCGGGGCACGGAGGTCGCATGCGCACGGGGATCAAGGACGTCGCCCGGCTGGCCGGCGTCTCCGTCGGCACCGTCAGCCACGTCCTCAACCACCCCGAGCTCGTCTCCTCCGAGACGGCCGAGCGGGTGCGAGGGGCCATGCGGCAGCTCGGGTACGTGCGCAACGAGCCCGCGCGGCAACTGGCGCTGCGGGGCCGCAGCGAGCTCATCGCCGTGGTGCTGCCCACCATCACCGACCCCTTCTTCCTCGACGTCGTCCACGGCGCCCAGCAGGCGGCGGCCCTGCACGGGCTCGAGGTCATGGTCACCAGCAGCGAGCACGACGTGCAGCGAGAGCACCGGCAGCTCGAGACGCTGGAGCAGCGCCGGGTCCGCGGAGTGCTCCTCAGCCCCGCCGTCGACGCGTCGCTGGAGGGGGTGCGGGCGCTGCAGGAGCGGGGGACGCCGCTGGTGCTCGTCGGTCCCGTGTTCAGCGAGCACCCGTTCTGCTCGGTCTCCATCGACGAGCGTGCCGGTGGCCGCCAGGTGGGTGCCCACCTGGCCGCGGCGGGTCACCGGCGCGTCGTCTTCGCCGGGGCGCCTCTGTCGGCGCACCACGTGCACGAGCGGTTCGCGGGACTGGCGGAGATGCTGCCGGGGGCCGACGTGCGAGCGGTCGACGTCTCCGGGTGGCAGCCCGGTGGTGGGTTGCCGGCGCTCGGGGAACTGCTGGACGCGCCGGCCCGGCGGCGACCGACCGCGGTCGCGTGCGCCAACGACCTCATCGCGCTGGAGGTCATGGCGGAGTGCGCGCAGCGCGGCCTGGCGGTCCCGCGGCAGGTGGCGGTCGTCGGGTACGACGACATGCCGTTCACCCGCTCGGCCGCCGTCTCGCTCAGCACGGTGTCGCAGCCGCAGCGGGAGATGGGCCGGTGCGCCACCGAACTGCTCCTGCGGGAGGACGGCGACGGCCCCGGGCACGAGCACCAGCGGGTGGTGCTGCAGCCGGCGCTCCTGGCGCGACGCACCAGCGACCGCGGCCTGCCCGCACGCCGGGCCGCACAACCCGGGAGTGCCGGGGGCTGACCCCCCGAACCCCGCGCTCAGACGCTCCAGCACGACGGCGCCGTCAACGTCACCGCCGCCGCAGTGCCACCCGCGTGCGTCCCCGACGGGGAGGGCCGGCGCGCGACGACGGTGACGGGTTTCGACCCTTGCCGTCGCTGTGGGTTTGCGGTTGACTCGTCGCACGGCGATCTGAAGCGCTTCAAGCCTCACCGCCGTCCGATGCGGCGACGGAGCCCTCGACGGCTCCTCGCCTCCCCCCGGTTCGAGGAGGAACTGCCGTGACGACCCACCACGCCGCCCGACGCCGGGCCGCTGCCGCGGCCCTGTGCGCCGCCGCCGTCCTCACCCCCTGCGTCGGCGCCCAGGCGGCGTCGTCGGCTTCCGGGCCGGCCGCCACGGCGCGCCCGGGCGAGCAGGCCCAGCCCTGGCGCGACGCATCGCGCTCCCCCGCGTGGCGCGCGGACGCGCTGCTGAGCGCCATGACGATGGACGAGAAGGTCACCCTGATCCTCGCGACGAACGACGAGGACTTCGACCCGCTGGCGCACCTCGGGATCCCGCAGATGCGGCGCGTGGACGCCTCCGGCGGGTTGCGCGGGGACACCGGGGTGACGGCCTTCCCCGCCCCGAACGCCCTGGGGGCCACGTTCGACACCGAGCTGGCCGAGCGCTACGGCCGCGCGGTCGGCGCCGAGGCCCGCGCGAAGGGCTGGAACGTCGTGCTCGGCCCCACCGTGGACGTGGACCGCAACGGCCTGTCCGGCCGCGCCGCCGAGGGGTACGGCGAGGACACCCTCGTCAACGGCGAGATGGGCGCCGCGGTGTCCCGCGGCCTCGAGGAGAACGACGTCATCGCCATGCTCAAGCACTACACCGTGTACAACCAGGAGAGCGGCCCGCGCGAGACCCTGGCGGTCGACGTCTCCGAGCGGGCGCTGCGCGAGGTGCACTACCCGGCGTTCGAGAAGGCGATCCGCGAGGGCGGTGCCGACTCGGTCATGTGCGCGTACCCGAAGGTGAACGGTGAGTACGTCTGCCAGAACGAGGAACTCCTCAGCGACCTCAAGGAGGACCTCGGACTCGAGGGGTACGTGGCGACAGACTTCAACCCCCGCACCGATCCCGTGGCGGGCATCAACGCGGGCGTCGACTCGCAATCGCTGTTCCCGGGCATGCCCCGCGAGGCGTTCCTCGACGGCCGGATCCCCGAGGAGCGGACGAACGACGCCGCCCGCCGCATCCTCGTCGCCCTGTTCGACTCGGGTGCCTACGACAACCCGCTGCCGGCCACGATCCCGGACGTCGTCACCACGGACGAGCACCAGCGGCTCGCCCGGGAGACCGGCGCCGCCGCCAGCGTCCTGCTGAAGAACTCCGGGGCGCTGCCGCTGTCCAAGCAGGACAGCGTCGCCGTCATCGGTCCCGCGGGCAGCGACGCGATCACCGGGATCGAGGGTTCCTCCTACGTGGACCCGGGCGACTTCACCACGCTCGCCGAGGCCGTGCGGACCAAGGCCGGCGCTGAGCGCACGACGGTCTCCCAGGGTTCTCTCGGCGACGTCACGCTGCCCACCGTGCCCGGGTCCGCCTTCACCGCACCCGGCGGTCAAGAGGGCCTGCGGGCCGAGTTCTTCGCGAACCCCGACTTCCAGGGCGCGCCCGTCGCGACCACGACCACCCCGAACGTCGACTTCAGCGGTGCGGCCCCCGTCGAGGGCCTGCCGGCGCAGTGGTCGGCCCGCTTCAGCGGCACGATCACCCCGACGGCCACCGGCCTCGCGCGCTTCTCCTCGCTGCTGTCCGGGTCGGCGAAGGTGACGATCGGCGGCGAGACGGTCTTCGACGGGTCGCGGTTCATCTGGGACTTCTTCTTCGCCCCGCAGGAGTACACCCTGGGCGGCACCGTCCCGCTCACCGAAGGGGAACCGGTGCCCATCACGGTGGAGTACTCGACCCGCGAGGCCGGCTTCTTCGGTCCGCGCCTGACGCTCGGCTGGCAGCCGGAACCGCTCATCCCGGCCGCGGTGGAGGCGGCGAAGCAGGCCGAGACCGCGGTCGTGGTCGTCAACGAGCTCACCGGTGAAGCGGTCGACCGGCTGGGCCTGCGCCTGCCCGGCGACCAGGACGCGCTGATCGAGGCCGTCGCCGCGGTGAACCCCCGCACGATCGTCGTCCTGAACACCCCCGGGCCCGTGCTGATGCCGTGGCTGGACGACGTCGAGGGTGTCGTGCAGAGCTGGTACCAGGGGGCGGCCGTCGGGACCGCCACCGCCGACGTGCTGTACGGCGACGCGGACCCCGGCGGGCGCCTGCCCGTGACGTTCCCCGCCACCGAGGGCCAGGGCCCCACTCACGACACCGGTGCCGCCGTCGAGTACGACGAGGGCATCCACGTCGGCTACAAGTGGTACGACCAGCAGGACGAGGAGCCCCTCTTCCCGTTCGGTCACGGCCTGTCCTACACGACCTTCGAGCACCGTCAGTTGCGCACCGGCAAGCTCGACACGCGCAAGGGCGAGGACGAGACCGCGTCCGTCCGCGTGCGGGTCCGCAACACGGGCCAGCGCGCCGGTTCCGACGTGGTGCAGGTGTACGTCGGCCACCTGCCCACCGGTGCGGTGGAGACGCCGGAGAAGGCGCTGGCCGGTTTCGCGAAGGTCGCCCTGCGGCCGGGGGAGAAGCGCGAGGTCCGCATCGAACTGGACCGCCGAGCCTTCTCGTACTGGGACGAGGACGCCGACCGGTGGGTCACCCCGACCGGTGAGGTCCCCGTCTACGTCGGGCGCTCCGCCGCCGACGTCGACCTCGTGGGCAGCATCACCGTGAAGTAGCCGAGCGCCCGGGCGGTGGCTCCTGATGAGCCACCACCCGGGCGCCGCGAGCGCCTCGAGCCGGCGTCAGCCGACCACGACGGGGCGGTGGGCGCGAACCGCCTCCGAGTACGCGGTGGCGCTGGGCTTCGGGGTGCGGGCGAACGTCGCCCGGTCCACCGCGACCAGACCGAGCTTCGGCCCGTAGCCGAAGATCCACTCGAAGTTGTCCAGCAGCGTCCAGTGGCAGTACCCGAGCACGGGCGTGCCCGCGGCGAGTTCCGCGCCGAGGTGCTCCAGGGCGGCGGGGATGAAGGCGGCGCGCTGGGTGTCGTCGTCGGTCTGGATGCCGTGCTCCGTGACGAGCACGGGGACGCCGGACACCTGGTGCGCGTAGCGCACGGCCCCGGCCAGCGACGCGGGCTCGATGGCGGTGCCCATGCCGTTGCGGGGCCCGTCCGGCAGCACCTCGCCGTCGGGGCCGTGCAGCACGCGCTCGTAGTTCTGCACGCCGATGAAGTCGTCCTCGCGCGCCACCCGCAGCCAGTGGTCGTACACGGCGGCGCGCCTGGCGTCGCGGTGCTCCTCCCCGCCGGGCAGCGCGACCTCGTCGGCGATGGCGATCGAGACGCCGACGGGCAGGTCCGGGCGCAGGGCCTTGACGGCCGCGCGCGCCGTCCGGTGGGCGCGGGTCGTCGCCTCCTGGAACGCGTCCTGCGCGTCGGAGGGGATGACGTTGGCGGCGAAGTACCGCTGCGTGCCCGCGGCGCGGGCGGCGGCGGCGAGCATGTCGCGCTTGAGCTGCTCGGCCTGCGGGGGCAGCTTGCCGCCGGCCTGCAGCAGCTGCTCCAGGTTCGGCTCGTTCAAGGTGACGGCGGAGGTGATCCGGTCGCCCAGGCGGGCCGTGACGCGCTCGCACTGCGCGGCGAACCGGTCCGCGGCGTCGTCGGCGAGCCAGGAGCCCGCCGCGGAGAACCAGTGCGGGGCCGTGAAGTGGCTGAAGGTGACCACGGGCGCCAGGCCGCGCTCGAGGCAGCCGTCGACCAGGCGCTCGTAGTGGTCCAGCGCGGAGCCGTCCACCTCGCCGCGCACCGGCTCCACCCGCGCCCACTCCACCGAGAACCGGTAGGCGTTCAGGCCCAGCCCTGCGACGAGGTCGAGGTCCGCGGGCCACATCCGCAGGGTGCGGCAGGCCGGTCCGCTGGGTTCGGCGAAGAGCGTGGGGGTCGTGTGCTCCAGGAACCAGGTGTCGCTGTGGACGTTGTCGCCCTCGCCCTGGTGCCCGGCGGTGGCAACGCCCCACAGGAAGTCGTCGGGGAACGGGTTCACTTCGTGCTCTCCTCGGTGCGGTTCTGGTCGTGGGGCGGTCAACGGGCACCGCGGATGAACAGGATGAGGAATCCGCCGACGGCCGCGCACACCGCGCCGGCCAGGAACAGGGCGGCGTAGTTGCCACCGCCGCCGATCGCCAGCAGCGCCGGGGCCGCGGCGGCGACGAGGGTGACCGGCAGGTTGTCGGCGACCTTGATGAGGGCCAGGTCCTTGGCCGGGTTCTGCGGGTCGGGCAGCACGCGGGTGGCCAGGGCCAGTTCCACGGCGAAGTAGACGCCCTGGCCGAGGGCGATGACGGCGCACGCGACGAGGTAGGACGGCAGGCTCGTCGCTCGCGTGGCCACGACGAGGCCGGTGGCCAGGACGAGGGCGGCCACGAGGATGAACGGGCGGCGCACGTTCAGCCGGTCGCTGAGCTTGCCGACCGCCGGGGCGACGAGCAGGGACAGGCCGCAGTTCACCACGACCGTGAGCAGGATCGCCCCGCTGAGCTGGGCCGGTTCGAGGTGCAGGTGCTGCAGCAGGTAGAGGGCCTGGAAGCCGTTGAGGGCGGCCACGCCGCAGAAGACGAGCAGGCGGCTGCTGAAGACGAGCGCGAAGTCGGGGAAGCGCAGCGGGTTCACCCAGAAGATGCCGACGACCTCGCGCAGCCGCAGCGGAGTGCGCGGCTGCGTGGAGCGCTCCTCGCGCAGGACGGCGGCGAGCAGGAGCATCGCGACGACGGCCAACGCGGTCGGGACCGCGACGATGGGGGCCAGGTCCCCGCCGAACGGCTGCGCCACGGCCATGCCGAGCAGGGCGCCCATCGGGGTGGCCAGGCTGAGGAACGCGGCCGTCGGCCCCCGGCGATCGGCCGGCAGCCGGTCGGCGAGCAGCGCCGTCGTCGTCACGCCGGCCGCGATGAACCCGAGCGTGATGAGCAGGTGCGCCGCCACGAACAGCGGCACGTTCGGTGCGGTGACGAGCAGCGTGCCGCCCAGGGCGAACGAGGCCGCCCCGGCGACGAGGTAGGGCCGGCGGCGGCCGAACCGGGAGCGCGAGCGGTCGCTGAGCGTCCCGATCGTCGGCAGGGCGAGGAGGGTGAGGATCCCGGCGATGCCGCTGGACAGGGAGATGATCGTCGCCGCGCTCGCGGCGTCGAGGGCGGTGGCCTTCAGGGTCAGCGTGAGCAGGGCCGCGGACATCTGGGCCGCACCCGCCCCGACCGCGGCGAGCACGAGGAGCAGGACGAACCCGCGCGGCAGGGGGGCGGTGGGGGTGGAGGCCCCCGGGTGCGGCGGCAGCACGGGCGATGCGTGGAGCGGTGCCCCGTCGACGGCGTGCGGCGCCGTGGTGGCGGAGTCGGAGGTCAGGTCCATGGGCTTCCTCGCCAGGTGGGGCCGCCTCGCGGCGGCGGGTGTCGACGTTGACGCCCCGTCTCCGGGGGCTGGCGGGGACGCTAGACGCAAAAACTGAAGGGGTCAATATTTTCGCGCAGATCCTGCTAGCTTGGCCGCGTCGCAGGGCCTCGCGGCTGCTCCACCGAGCGCTCCACCCGCATCGCCGACGGAACCCCCACCACACCTGGAGACGCGTGAACACGACCGTCCGCCCCATCACCGTCGAGCACCACCGCGAACCCTTCGGCATCGGCCAGGACCGACCGCGCCTGTCCTGGGTCGTCGACGCCGACGAGCCCGGCTGGGTGCAGCACGGTCACGAGATCGAGGTGACCGACCTCGACGGCCCGGGCGAGCCGTCGCGCACCGGCCGCGTCGAGAGCACCGAGCAGGTGCTGGTGCCCTGGCCGGCCGCCCCGCTGGGCAGCCGCGAGCGGCGATCGGTGCGCGTGCGCGTGTGGGGGCCGGCGGGGGGGCCCTCGGCGTGGAGCGAGCCGACCGTGCTGGAGACCGGGCTGCTGGACGCGGGCCTGTGGAGCGCGCGAGCGGTGGCCCCGGCGCTGCCGGCGACGGGCGAGGGCGGCGAGCCCGCGGTCCTGCTGCGCGGTGAGGCCGACGTCCCCGGCGGCGTGGTGCGCGCCCGGCTGCGCGCCACCGCCCACGGCGTGATGACGCTGCACCTCAACGGCGCCCCGGTGGGTGAGGACGTGCTGCACCCGGGGTGGACGAGCTACGCCACCCGCCTGCGCTACCGCACCTGGGACGTCACCGACCTCGTGCGCGAGGGCCGCAACGCCCTCGGGGTGCACCTGGCCGACGGCTGGTGGCGCGGCTACCTCGGCTTCGCGGGGCTGCGCGACGTCTACGGCGACACGACGGCGGCCCTCGTCCAGCTCGAGGTCGAGCACGCCGACGGAACCCGCACCGTGGTGGGCACCGACTCCTCGTGGCGCTCGACCCTCGGTCCCGTCACGCGCGCGGACCTCTACACGGGCGAGACCTTCGACGCCCGGCGCCGCCCGGAGGGCTGGAGCGCCCCCGGTTTCGACGACACCGGCTGGGACACCGTGACGGAGGTCCCCCTCGACACGTCCACGCTCGTGGCGCCCGACGGCCCGCCCGTGCGCCGGCAGGGGAGCCTGCGAGCGGTGGGGATCACCACGTCGCCCTCGGGGCGCACGATCGTCGACTTCGGCCAGAACCTCGTGGGGCGCCTGCGCGTGCGCGTGCCCGCCGGGGAACCCGGCAGCGTCATCACCCTGCGCCACGCCGAGGTGCTCGAGCACGGTGAGCTCGGCGTGCGCCCGCTGCGGGCCGCCCGGGCCACCGACGAGGTCGTCCTCGACGGCCGGGAGTTCACGTGGGAACCGGAGTTCACCCTGCACGGCTTCCGCTACGCCGAGGTCACCGGCTGGCCGGGCGAGCTGACGGTGGATGCCCTCGAAGCCGTCGTCGTGCACACCGACATGCGCCGCCTCGGTGAGTTCGAGACCTCCGACCCGCTGCTGAACCGTCTGCACGAGAACGTCGTGTGGAGCATGCGCGGCAACTTCGTCGACGTCCCCACCGACTGCCCGCAGCGCGACGAGCGCCTCGGCTGGACCGGCGACCTGCAGGTGTTCGCCCCGACGGCGGCGTACCTGTACGACACCACCGGCATGCTCACCGGCTGGCTGGCGGACCTGGCGGCCGACCAGCACCCCGACGGCAACGTCCCCGTCTACGTGCCGTGGGCCGACGTCGACCCGAACCTGCCGCCGCTGGGCGCCGAGGCCGGGTGGGGCGACGCCGCCACCGTGGTGCCCTGGACGCTGTACGAACGCTCCGGCGACGCCGGGGTGCTGCGCCGGCAGTGGACCTCCATGACCGCGTGGGTGGACGCGTTCGCCGCGCGCGCCGGCGATGAGCTGGACTTCGCCAGCGGCGGGTTCTCCTTCGGCGACTGGCTCGACGCGGCCGCCCCCGACGACCAGCCGTGGGCGGCCCGGCTGCCGTGGCAGGCCGTCGCCACGGCCTACCTGGCCCGCTCCGCGCAGATCGTGCGCGACACCGCGCGCGTGCTCGGTGAGGACGACGCGCAGCAGCGGTACGGGGCGCTCGCCGAGCGCGTCGCGCAGCGCTTCCGCACCGAGTACGTCACCCCCAGCGGCCGGGCGGCCTTCCCCTCCCAGACCGCCCACGCCCTCGGCCTGGCCTTCGGCCTGCTGGAGACCGCGCAGCGCGAGCGCGCCGGGGAACTGCTCGCCCAGCAGGTGGCCGTCGACGGGTACCACGTGGGTTCCGGTTTCCTCGGCACGCCCCTGGTGTGCGACGCCCTCGCCGACACCGGCCACGGCGCCACCGCGTGGCGCCTGCTCCTGCAGACCGAGTGCCCGTCGTGGCTGTACGCGGTGACGATGGGCGCCACGACGATCTGGGAGCGCTGGAACTCCATGCTCCCGGACGGCTCCATCAACCCCGGCAGCATGACGTCCTTCAACCACTACGCCCTCGGCGCCGTCGCGGACTTCCTGCACCGACGCGTCGGCGGCCTGGCACCCGCGGCACCGGGGTACCGCCGGCTGCGGATCGCACCGCTGCCGAACCCGGCGCTCACCCGGGCGCGCACCGCGCACGAGACCCCGTACGGGCGGGCCGCGGTGTCGTGGACGCTCGACGGGGAGGCGTTCACCCTGGAGGTCGTGGTGCCGCCGTCGACGCAGGCGGACGTGCACCTGCCGGACGGGTCGGACCCGGTCACCGTCGCCTCGGGGGCGCACCGCTTCACCTGCACGGTGCGCGAGGGGGTCGCCGCCGAGGCCCCCGCCGCCTTCGCCGGGTCGTAGGCTCCGCCCCCCGACCGAGCACGAGACGATCCGAGGCCGCACGTGTCCGTGAACACCACCCCGGGCAGTCCCGGGAGCAGCGCCCCGGAGCGCCGCGAGCTGCAGCGCCGCGTCGTGCGCGTCCTGGCCGCCGGCCAGGTCCTGGGCGGGCTGGGCACCGGCGCCACCCTCAGCCTGGGCGCGCTGCTCATCACCGACGTGTCCGGCTCCTCGGCCTGGTCCGGGATGGCCGCCACGATGGCCACCCTGGGCGCGGCCCTGCTCGCGGTGCCGCTGGCCCGGCTCGCGCAGACCCGGGGACGGCGCACCTCGCTGAGCACCGGCGCGTCCATCGCCGTGCTGGGCGGGGTGCTGGTCGTCTCCGCCGCCGTGCTGGGCAGCCTGCTGCTGCTCCTGGCGGGCATCCTGCTCATGGGGTCGGCGCAGGCGCTGAACCTCCAGGCCCGCTTCGCCGCCACCGACCTGGCGGACGCGGACACCCGCGGGCGCGACCTCTCCCTGGTGGTCTGGGCCACCACGATCGGTGCGGTGACCGGGCCGAACCTGTTCGAACCCGGTGAGGCCGTCGGGCGGGCCCTCGGCCTGCCGCCGCTCACCGGCGGTTTCGTCGTCTCCGCGTGCGCGCAGGCGCTCGGTGCCGTCGTGATCCTGGTGGGCCTCCGGCCCGACCCCCTCCTGACGGCGATCGCGGCGGAGGCCGCCGCGGCACGGGCGGGGGCGGGCGCCTCGGCGGCGAGCACCGGTGCGCGGCGCTCCTCCGGCGGGTTGAGCGTGCTGCGCTCGAACCCCACCGCGCGCCGCGCCGTGCTCACCGTCGCCGGCAGCCACGCCACCATGGTCGCCCTGATGTCGATGACCCCGGTGCACCTGACCGAGCACGGGGCCTCGCTGAGCCTGGTGGGGTCGACGATCAGCCTGCACGTGGCCGGCATGTACGCCCTCTCGCCCGTCTTCGGCGCCCTCAGCGACCGTCTCGGTGCCCGCAGCGTCGTCCTCGCGGGTCAGGTCCTGTTCCTGGCCTCCCTGCTGCTGGCCCTGCTGGGCGCGCAGGACGCGACGCTGGTGACGGTCAGCCTGGTCCTGCTGGGGCTGGGGTGGTCGGCGTCGATCGTGGCGGGTTCCACGCTGGTCAGCTCCGCGGCCACGCCCGTGCAGCGGCCCCGCCTGCAAGGGGTGTCCGACTCCCTCATGGGTTGCGCCGGAGCCGCCGGGGGTGCGCTCGCCGGACCCGTCCTGGCCCGTGCCGGTTTCGACGGGCTCGCCGCCGTCCTGCTGGTCCTCGTGCTCGTCGTCGCCCTCGCGCAGCGCGAACCCCGCCGTCACCGCGAGGCGGCCCGGGTGGGTTGATCCGCACCCGGCCGGGGCAGCACGATGGGCGGGTGAGCGAGCGCACCCCCTCCACCCCGGACGGTGGCGCACCCCTCGACGGCACGGCGGTGCAGGAGGTCGCGGCCCGGGTGGCGGCGGAGCTGCCCGACGTCACCCTGAGCTGGCCGTTCGGTCCCGAGCACGACGTGCACAAGGTGGCCGGGAAGGTGTTCTGCATCGCCGGCGAGGCGACCGGGCGGGCGATCACCACGCTCAAGTGCGACCCGGAGCACGCTGAGGCGCTGCGGCAGGAGTTCGACGGCATCACCGCCGGGTACCACGTGGACAAGCGGCACTGGATCTCCGTGGCCGGCGGCCCCGGCGTCACGGCGCAGCTGGTCGAGGAACTCGTGCTGGACTCCTACGCGCTCGTGGTCGCCGGGATGCCCCGCCACGCGCGCCCCGCGCTGCCCGACGAGGTGCGGCGGCGCCTCGGGGGTGCCGACCCGGGCGAGGGTGCTGCCCGCGCCCGCCCGGCACGTCCCCGGGGGTGACCGGCCGCTGCCGCACCCGGCGCGGGGCGATACTCGTGCGGTGAGCGACGCACCCGCCTTCCCCGTCCGCACCGCCGCCGAGCTGGACGCCATGCGCGAGGCCGGCCGCGTCGTGGCCCGCACCCTGCAGGCGGTGCGCGCTGCGGCCGTGCCCGGCGCGAAGCTGCGCGACCTGGACGAGATCGCGCAGACGAGCATCCGCGAGGCCGGTGCCCTGCCGTCGTTCCTCGGCTACGCCCCCTCCTGGGCGCCGCGGCCGTTCAACGGCGTGCTCTGCCTGTCCGTCAACGAGGTCGTCGTGCACGGGCGCCCCACCGGCCGCCGCCTCGACGACGGGGACCTGCTCAGCATCGACGCCGGCGCCATCTTCGACGGCTGGAACGGCGACTCGGCGATCACCGTCCACGTCGGGCACCAGGACGAGGCCGACGTGCGGCTGGTGCGAGCCACCGAGGAGGCCCTGGCGGCGGGCATCGCCGCCGCCCGCCCCGGCGCGACCCTGCCGGACGTGGCGCGCGCGATCGACGAGGTGGCCCGCCGCCACGGCTACTCCCACCTGCCCGACCACGGTGGTCACGGCATCGGGCGCAGCATGCACGAGGCGCCGTTCGTGCCGAACCGCCCGCTGCCCGGCGCCCCGGCGGTGCGATTGGAGCCCGGCAGCACCCTGGCGATCGAGCCGATGCTGCTCGCCGGCGGCGAGGGCTACCGCACCGCCCGCGACGGCTGGTCGGTCGTCACCCTCGACAAGCGCCGCGCCGCGCACGCCGAGCACACCATCGCCGTCACCGAGGACGGCCCCGTGGTGCTCACCGCCCCCTGACCGGGTTCCGGGCTCGTGGGGCGCGTGCGGATCGGGACCTCCGGCTGGACCTACCCGGAGTGGCGCGGGGTGTTCTACCCGCCCGGCCTGGCGCAGCGCCGGGAGCTGGAGCACCTCGCCGACCGGCTGGAAACCGTGGAGCTGAACGCCTCGTTCTACGCCCTGCAACGCCCGGGGAACTACCTCTCGTGGGTGCGGCGCACCCCACCGGGTTTCTGCTTCAGCGTCAAGGGCTGGCGGACCGTCACCCACGAGCACCGACTCGTGGGCGTGCAGGACGCGCTCGCCGCCTTCTTCGCCTCCGGGGTGCTGGACCTGGGCGACAAGCTCGGGCCGGTGCTGTGGCAGCTGCCGCCGGGCCTGCGCTTCGACGCGGAGGTGCTGGCGCGGTTCTGCGCCCTGCTGCCGAGAACCACGACCGCCGCCGCGGAACTCGCCGCCTCCCGCGAGGACGCGCCCGATGCCACGACCGCGCCCGCCGGGGTGGAGGAGCGCCCGCTGCGGCACGCCGTGGAGGTGCGCCACCGCAGCCACGAGAACCCCGGGCTCGCCGACGTGCTGCGCGCGCACGGCGTCGCGCTCGTCACCGCCGACACCGGCGGGCGTTGGCCGCTGCTGCAGGAGCAGACCGCCGACTTCTCCTACGTGCGGTTGCACGGCTCGCCCGAGCTGTACGTCAGCGGTTACGACGACGCCGCCCTCGACGACTGGGCGCAACGGGTGCGGGCGTGGTCGGCGGGTGGGTGGGACGTGTTCGTGTACTTCGACAACACGATGGCCGGGCGGGCCCCGTTCGACGCGCTCGCCCTCGCGCAGCGGCTGGGGCGTTGAGCGCGCGGCCGGCTGCACGCGCCCGTACGGTGGCCGGCGGTGACCTGGACGACGGTCGCCGCCGGTCGAACCACCAGGAAGGCCCCCCGTGATCGCAGCCGACGTGGTCCGCCCCGAGGTCGTCGCGCTCAGCGCCGGGCAGCACGACCTCATCCAGTACGCGATGACGGTCGCCGGGCTGGCGCTGTTCGCGCAGTTCCTGTGGACGTGGAGGTCCACCGGCGAGGTCGGCGCCCGCTACCGCACCGCGGCCCACGCCTCGCTGGCCATCGCAGCGGTGGCGGCGCTGTCGTACGCCTACCTGGTGCTGAAGTTCGACCAGGGTTACACGTACGCCGACGGGACGTACTTCCCGAACGCGGAGGCGCTGAACACCCTCACGCCGAGGTACATGGACTGGTCGGTCACGGTGCCGCTGCTGATGGTGGAGTTCCTGGCCGTCTCCGGCCTGGTCGGCGCCCGCGCGCGCTCGATGCGGGCGGCCCTCGTCGCCGCGGCGTTCCTCATGATCTTCACCGGGTACCTGGGCGCCACGGTCGACGGCGCCGGCACGGACCAGACGGAACTGTTCGTCTGGGGACTCGTCAGCACCGCCTTCTACGCCGCCCTGTACGTCCTGCTCATCCGCGTGCTGCGCTCCTCGAAGGGTTCGATGAGCGCGCAGGCGTACGCGTCGTACCGCAACGCCGCCATCGTGCTGCTCAGCGTGTGGGGCTGGTACCCCATCGCCTACGCCATCCACAACTGGCTCCCCGGCGCCGGCTGGACCACCACCATCCAGGTCGGTTTCTCCTTCGCCGACATCGCCGCCAAGGTCGGCTTCGGCGTCCTCATCCACAAGGTCGCCAAGCTGCGCACCGCCGAGGACGTCCACGCCGGCGAGCAGACCCACCCGGAGGACGTGTGGATCTCCTCGGTGAAGGAGTCCGAGGGCGTGCAGCCGCTGCTCAAGGGCGTCGTGCTCACCGGCAGTGGTGAGGGCGCGAGGCCGCTGACCGGGCCAGGCGGGACGGCCGACGCGGCGGAGGGCGGTGCGCGCACGGCCGACGTCACCTCCACGGAGCGCACCCGCCACCGGGAGCAGCCCGACCGCCCCTGAGCGGGGCGGCTGTCAGCGGCGCAGGCTCACGCGCTCTTCAGGGGCTGTGCCAGCGGGGTGGACGGTGCCTCCACGAGGAGGGTCGCCGACGGCTCGGGCTCCGACGACGGAACCGGTGCGGGCGGGACGCTGCTGCGTGCAGGCAGGGGGCGCGAGTCGCGCTCCTGGCCGCGCGGGTCGTAGGCGCCACCGCTGAGCCCGTGTGCGTCGAGGTGCGCGACGAGGCGGGCCCGGGTGCGCTCCTCCGCGCGGGTGTCGCTGCTGTGCGCGTAGCGGCGCTCGGCGTGGGCGGCGGCCAGCCACGCGTCGTGCAGGTGCCGGGCCTGTTCGAGCGGGGACCGCCTACGGAAGATCGCCATGCTGCCGTTCCTTCAGGTGTGTGCCGGAGAGCGCCATTGTCACGCCTCGTGGTGGTCGAGGGGGGCGTTTTCGCCGCAGTCGTGGAGGAGGTGCCGTCGGCGCTCGACGGCAGCACCGGTGCTCGAAGACGCACGTCCTGCGCTGGTTCGCTGCGGAAACCGCGGGACTGGGTGAGACTGCAGGGGTGGAGGGGACGACGCTGCCGCGGGGTGCCAACCGGGCGCTGCCCGCGCAGGTCCGGCGCCTGCGCGCGGTGCTCAGCTGGGACGAGAGCGAGGAGGGCGCGGCGGACATCGACGCCTCCGCGCTGCTGCTGGGTGCCGACCGCCGGGTGCTCAGCGACGGGCACTTCGTCTTCTACAACCAGACCACCTCGCCGGAAGGCGCCGTGCGCCACCTCGGGCGCACCAGCACCGAGACCGGCGCGGAGGAGCGCGTCAGCGTCGACCTGGACGAGGTCCCGGACGATGCCGCCTTCGTGGTGCTGACCGCCAGCGTGAACGAGGGCACCTTCGGGCAGGTGCCGGGCCTGCGGCTGGTGCTCAGCGGCGGAGGAGAGGTCCTGGCGCGGGTGGCGGGCGCCGAGGCCGGCGACGAGACCGTGTACGTGCTGGCCGAGCTGTACCGGCGCGACCAGGAGTGGAAGGTCCGTGCGGTCGGGCAGGGCTGGGACACCGGCCTGGCCGGACTGGCGCAGGACTTCGGCGTCGACGTGACCGACAGCGCCGACACGGGGGAACCCGTCGACGGAGGCGACGGTGCTCCCGGCGACGCCGACCAGGCCGGCGACGAGTTCGCTGCCGATGCCTCTTCAGCTGCCGCAGCGCTGTCCGTGGAGGTCACCGGGCAGGCACCGGCCGAGCGGAGCGGTGCGCTCGCCGCGGGCCCGCAGGTGCTGAGCGCGGCTCACGACGACGCGGGCGATCGCGGTGACGACCTCGTCGAGGTGCTCGAGCCCCAGGAGGACGAGCCGGCGGACCCGGTGACCGGTGCTGCGCCGAGCGCACCTCCGGCAGAACCGTCCGAGGCGGTGGACGTGCCGGGCACGGCAGACGGCAGCACAGACCCCGCCCCGCCCGTCGTGCCCTCCGCACCAGCCGCCGAGACCGCGCCCGCCCGGGCCAAGGAGGTGCGCACCCGCAAGGCCAAGGCCGCCCGCCCGGCGGTGCCGCCGCTGCGGCTGCGCCTGGACGATTCCTGGCAGCCGGCCCGCGTCTTCTCCATCTCCGGCGTCGGCACCGGTGAGGAGCAGGAGAAGCGCGCCACCTCCGCGCTGCTGGCCACGATGATGGGGGTGCGGGCCTTCGCCCGGAGCCTGACCGGTTACTTCGACGCCCCCGGCGGGGCGGTGGAGACGTACCTGGAGGTGCCTTTCCCGCTGGGTGAGAACACCGTCATCCCCGACGGCGTCATCCGCGTTGCGCGCGCCGGGCGCACCTGGACCGGGCTGCTGGAGGTCAAGACCGGGGACGGGCAGCTGCGCCGGGCGCAGGTGGAGAACTACCTCGACGTCGCCCGCGAGCAGGGTTTCGACGCCGTCATCACCCTCTCCAACGAGATCTCGCCCGGCGCCGGTGAGCACCCGGTGGAGGTCGACCGGCGCAAGCTGCGCGGCAAGGTCGCCCTGCACCACCTGTCCTGGGCCGAGGTCGTGCACGAGGCGCAGATGACGCTGACCCACCGCGGGGTGGCCGACACCCAGCAGGCGTGGTTGCTGAACGAGCTGATCCGCTACCTGCAGCACCCCCGCTCGGGCGCTTCGGGTTTCGAGGACATGGGCCCGGCGTGGGTGGCCGTGCGCGAAGCGGTCGCCGCGGGAACCCTGCGCCCGAGCGACCGCAAGGCGCCGGCGGTGGCCGAGGCGTGGATCCGCCTGGTGCGCCAGCTGCGCCTGCGCCTGACCGCGGAGCTGGGCGTCGCCGTCGCGCACGTGCTGCCGCGCAAGGTCGCCAACGACCCGGCCGCGCGCATCAAGGCCACCACCGCGCAGCTGGCCGAGGACGGGCAGCTGGAGGCGACGCTGCGGGTCCCCGGCGCCGTCGGCCCGGTCACCGTCGTCGCCGACCTGCGCACCAGTCGGGTGCGCACCTCCGTGCGCGTGGCCGCCCCGCAGGAAGGTGGTGGGCAGCGGCGCATCGGCTGGCTGCTGCGCCAGCTGAGCGACGCGCCCGCCGATCTGCTGATCGACACCCACTTCACCGGGCGGGCGGAGAGCACGTGCGAGCAGTTGCGCGACGTGCGCGATGCCCCGGCGATGCTGCTGCCCGACAAGAACGCGCAGGTCGCCGCCTTCACCCTGACACGCACCACATCGATGGGCACCAAGCGCTCGGGGGTGCGGGGAGCGTTCATCCCCTCCGTCACCGATGCGCTGGAGGACTTCTACCGCGCCGTGGTGCAGCCGCTGCGCCCGTGGGTGCCGCCGGCGCCGAAGCTGCCCGACGACGCCACCGGGATGCCCCCGGCCGACGACGCGGGCGACGAGCCGGGGGACGACGGCGGATCCAGCGCCGGTGCGGTCGGGGACTGACACCGGAGGAAGGAGGCAGCGTGGCCATCGCTCTCGTCGAGGCTGCCCGGCTGGCCCGCGCCAACCGGGCGCAGGCCGAGGAGTTCGAGGACCGCCACGCGGCGCTGCTCACCCGCGCGGAGCGTGAGCGCACCGCGCAGGAGCAGCGCCGGCGGGAGGTCTACGACGAGGTCCTGGTGCCCTTCCGGGACGTCTTCGCGCGGCTGAAGAACGTCGACCTGGCCGAGCTGGCGGGCATCGACCTGCCCACCACGGGTTCGGCACCGCAGGTCGAGGTCGTCCAGGTGCGGCTGAGCGCCCTGCGCACGGTCGGCGCGCTGGCCGGTGGGCTGACCGCGGGCGCCGGGGCCGGTGCGACGGCCTTCGCCACCGTGGGCGCCTTCGCGGCCGCCTCCACCGGCACCGCGATCTCCACCCTCTCCGGGGCCGCCGCCACCAGCGCCACGCTCGCCTGGCTCGGCGGTGGATCGCTCGCGGCGGGGGGCGGCGGCGTGGCCGCGGGCACCGTCGTCCTGGGCGGGCTGGTGGCGGCGCCGGTGCTGCTCGCCACCGTCGGGGTGGTCTCCTGGCAGGGACGCCGGCAGCGCAGGAAGCAGCAGCAGACCGCGCAGGAGCTCGGCCGCGCTGACGTCGATCTCACCCGCGCCGAGCAGCGCACCGCGGCGGTGATCGCCCGCAGCCGTCAGGTGCGCGCCGTCCTGGGCGACCTGCGCGCCGAAGCCGGTGCGCACATGCCGCAGCTGCAGGCCCTCGTCGAGGCCGACGATGACTACGCCACCTACTCCCCGGCCCAGCGCGCCCGGGTGGCCACGGTGGTGTCCCTGGTGACGACGACGATCTCGATCATGTCCACGCCGCTGACCGACGAGGACGGGACGGTCACCGACCTGTCCGGGCAGGTCGTCGACGACGCCAGGCAGCGCCTGCAGGACCTCGTGGGCGATGGTCCCGAACCCGCCGGTGACGCACCGGCCACCGGGCCCGTCCCGTGAACCCCGACGGCCCCAGCGTGCCCGGCGGTCCTGACGAGCCCGCCGGACGACGCCGCAGGCTCCGGCGCAGCGGCGTGGACGCGGCGACCTGGGCGCTCGTCAACGCCTCGACGCGCAAGCTCGCCGAGCAGACCGCGGAGGCGTTGCGCATCCGGGGGATCGCCCAGCAGGTCGCGCAGCGGTACCGCAACACCGGCTTGCCCCAGCGTGCCGGGCACCTGTTCGAGGTGATGCACGAGGCGTCCTTCAACCGGGACGCGATCGCCCAGGGCTCGACGGTGCGTGCCCCCACCACCGAGTGGGCCGTCGGCGGTTCGCAGAACGCAGCGGCCGACCTGCACGTCGTCGACGGCGGGCGGTTGCTGGCCGCGGCTCAGGCCAAGGTGATGGGCCGCGCCACGACCACCGCCAGGAGCATCGCCAGCGACCGCTACGAGGGCATGCAGCGCCTCATCGCCCAGGACCAGCTCGCAGCCGTCGAGGACCTGCTCGACCGGCGCCTGACCCTCGACGCCGAGGGCATCGGCTACGCCGACTACGTCGACGCCCGCGCGCACGTTACGGACGCCCTGCACGCCGGGGACGTGCGCAGCCGCCCGGTGTCGACCGAGGAGGCGTACCGGGCGGCCGCGGACCCCGTGAGGTGGGGGAACCGGCAGGCCGCCGCCGCCGCGTCCCGCGAGGTCGGCGCCGCGGTGGCAGCCGGTGCCGCGACAGGAGCGGCTCTCGCCGGCCTCGTGGAGGCCGCCGGCCACGCCGCCCGGGTGCGGGCGGGGGAGACGTCGGCGGCCGCTGCGGCCGCCAGCGCCGCCGGGGCCGCCGCACGCGCCGCGGTGCGTTCCGGTGCAGTCGCCGGCGTGGGCAAGAGCATCGGCATCGCCGCGAAGGCCGGGACCCTGCCCGCCGCCCTGGGCAGGGGATCGTCACCGGCCTCCACGGCGGAGGCCGTCGTCGAGGTCACCGAAGCCGGGATCGCCTTCGCCCGCGGCGACATCGACTCCGGCGAGCTCGCCGCACGCTGCTGCGAGGCCGCCCTGCGCGCCACGCTGACCGGGGTGTGCGGCGCGGTCGCCCAGACGGTGATCCCCGTGCCGGTCGTGGGGGCGCTCGCTGGTGGTCTCGTGGCGCAGGCGGCGGCGACCCTCATCACCCAGGGGTTGCGCACCGCCCTCGCCGCCGCCCGCACCGAGCGCCTCGACGACGAGCGGATGCAGGTCCTGGACGACGAGGCAGCCACCGCGGTCGCCACGGCGCTCCTGCTCGGCCAGGCCGAGTGCGCGCTCGGTGAGCAGCGCAACGCCTACGTCACCTCGACCGTCAGCCCACTGCTGGACGACGCGTTGATCGCCGTCACCAGCGCCGGCCCTGACGAGGCCCTCAAGCGGCTGAGCGAGGTCACCCGGTGCTTCTCCGGCCGACCGTTGTTCGTGACGGTCGAGGAGTTCGACGCGTGGATGGCCGACCCGCTGGCGTCGCTGACGATGGACCCCAACTGGCGCTGACGCCCGGAGCGGGGGTGCTGCTCCCTCGGCACGTGCAGCAGACCCAGGGGCCTGAACCCCACAGGGCCCTGCGGGTCGATCGGCCGACCCCCTGGGCACTCGCGTCTCGACTGCGCATCGGCACATCAGGGCTCCCCGTGTCCTCCGGATTCAGTGGGCATCGCACGGAACGCCGCCTCGACGTGAGCTCGCCACCGGGGAGGGGTGCCGGTCACGCGGTCGACGGTCCTGCGCCGGGCCTGTGAGTTGCTGAACGTGGCCGCCTCGGAGGGTGAGTCCGAGACAAATCCATACACTGCCGCGTAACCAGTGTACGCTTTTGTCTCGTGGAGATCGACACGCTCCCGCCGACGTTCACTGCCGGCCAGGCCCGGACGGCCGGGGTCTCGACCCGTGCGCTGTACCGCTGGCGCGACACCGGTGAGGTCGTCGAGCTGTCCCGCGGGGTGTTTCGCCACGCCGACGCGCCCCCGCCGACGCACCCGGACCTGCTCGCGGTCAACCTCCGGGCCCCGAACGCCGTGGTCTGCACCCTCAGTGCGGCCGCCGTCCACGACCTCACCGACGTCGCACCGTTCGAGGTGCACATCGCGGTCTCGAGCAGAACGCACCCGCCCCGGATCACCCAGCCCCCGACCACCGTGCTGCGGTTCGACCCGGCCACTCACCAGCTGGGCGTCACCGAGGTCGAGGCCGCTCCAGGGGAGTTCGTGCCCGTCTACGACCCGGCCCGCACCGTCGTCGACCTCCTGCGCCTGCGCCACCGGTTCGGCCACGACGTCGCCTACAGCGCACTGAACCGCTACCTCGCACGCCCGGACGCGCGCCGAGCCGAGGTCTACCGCTACGCCCGCGCCCTTCGCATCGCGACCATCACCCTGACCGCCCTCGACATCGCCGGAGCTCGGTGACCCCCGTCGACCGCACCAGCCCCGCCGACCACGACACCATCGCCGCGGCCGTCGTCGGGATCGCGACCCAGCCGGATCCCGACGGGGCCGATGGGATCACCTTCGAAGCGTCGAGCGTGCGAACTCGCACCATCCGCGAGGAGGGGTTGTACGCGGGCGTCCGGGTCACGTTCACCGCGGAGCTCGCGACCGCGCAGATCAAGGTGAGCCTCGACATCAACTTCGGCGACCCCGTCACTCCCGGGCCCCGCCTGGTGCAGTTGCCGTCCGTGCGGCCGGGCAGTGCGCCCGTGACCGTCCTGGATTACTCGCTGGAGGCCGTGTTCGCGGAAAAGATCTGCACCGCCATCGTCCTGGGCGACGCCAACTCCCGGATGAAGGACTACGCCGACATCTGAACGCTGACCGGCCGCCACGCCTTCGAGAGGCAGGCCGTGTCCCAGGCCCTGGCCGCCACAGCTGGCCACCGCGGGACCGAACTCGTAGCTCTGTCGACGGTCACTGCCGACCTCGTGGCCCTCCGCGCCCGGAACCACGCGACCTACCGATCGTCGCTGGCCGCCGATGGCCGGCACCTCCCCGAGAACTTGGCCGATGTCGTCGCAGACGTGACGACCTTCGCCGACCCGCTCGTGGACGGCGGGGTAGGGACGGCCTGGGATTCCGCTGCGCGCCGGTGGACGTGAGGGTGCCACCATGATCGTCACGGCAAGATGCTGCGATCCGACTTCGTTGCCCACCTGTTCGACCGGTCTGTGGCCGAGGCCGGTGCGGGGCGCATCCGACTGCACGACCTCCGGCACGTGCACGCCAGCTCGGCCCTGGCCGCCGGCGTCGACATCAAGGTCGTCAGCGCCCGACTGGGCCACTCCACGGCGAACAGCACGAGCAGCCTCTACACGCACGTCGTGCCCGAGGTGGCGCGGGAAGCAGCCGACGCGATCGCGGCCGCCGTGGCGTACGCGCGGAGGGCCAGGGCGGCGGATGTGGCCGTGGCATGGCCGCAGGAAGTCGATCACGGCGAGGAGCCCTCCCAGGGGGTGAGGCTGCAGGTCAGACGCCGTGTGGGCCCCCAGGGGCTCGAACCCTGAACCCGCGGATTAAAAGTCCGCTGCTCTGCCAGTTGAGCTAGAGGCCCTCGCGGTCGCCCGCGGGGCGAGCCTAGCCGCCCCGCCCACGGCCTGCGCAGGGGTCGCAGCACCCCGGCGACCGGTTGTGGCGCGGAGCAGCCGCCGCCGAGGATGGCCGCGTGACCGCGCTGACGCTGCACCCGGACCGCCTCCTGCCGGCCGACCCCACCACGCGCGGCATCGCGCGCGAGCTGTACCAGGCGGTCGAGGACCTGCCGATCACCTCCCCGCACGGTCACGTGCCGGCGAGCTGGCTCGCGGAGGACGCCGCGTTCGAGGACCCGACGTCGCTGCTGCTGACGCCCGACCACTACGTCACCCGCCTCCTGCACGCGCAAGGCGTGAGCCTGGCCGACCTGGGGGTCGGGGTGGCGGACCCCACCCCGCAGCAGCGGCGCCAGGCGTTCCGGCTGCTGTGCGCGCACTGGCCGGTCTTCCGCGGCACGGCCGTCAAGACGTGGCTGGAGGCGCAGCTCGTGGAGGTCTTCGGCGTCGACGTCGTGCCCTCCGCCGCCACGGCGGACGACGTGTACGACGCGATCGCCGAGCGCCTGGCCACCCCGCCGTTCCGCCCGCGCGCGCTCTTCGAGCGCTTCGGCATCGAGGTCCTCGCCACCACCGACGACCCGTGCGACGACCTGCGCCACCACCGCGCCCTCCTCGACGACCCGCACTGGCGCGGGCGCGTCGTCCCCACCTTCCGGCCCGACGCGTACCTCGAAGCGGGCCGGCCCGGCTGGGCCGAGCGCGTCGACGCGCTCGGCGCCGTCGCCGGGGTGGACACCGGCACCATGGCCGGCTGGGTCGCCGCGATGGTCGAGCGGCGCGCGCACTTCCGCGCCCACGGCGCCGTCTCCAGCGACCACGCCCACGCCGACGCCCGCGCCGAACCGCTGGAGCCGCACGACGCGGAACGGCTCTACGCCGCCGCCCGCGCCGGGCGGGTCACCCCCGCCGAGGGGGACGCGCTGCGCCGGCACCTCCTCTTCGAGCAGGCCCGCCTGGCCGCCGACGACGGCATGGTCATGACGCTGCACCCGGGGGTGTGCCGCGACCACCACCCCGCCACCGCGCAGCGGTACGGCAGCGACGTCGGTGCCGACATCCCCACCACCGTGGAGTTCACCCGTGCTCTGCGCCCCGTGCTCGACGCCTTCGGCACCGCACCGGGGTTCCAGGTGGTCCTCTTCACGATCGACGAGACGACGTTCTCGCGGGAGCTGGCGCCGCTGGCCGGGTTCTACCCCTCCGTGTACGTGGGCGCCCCCTGGTGGTTCATCGACGCCCCCGACGCGATCACCCGCTACCGCCGGGCGGTCACCGAGACGGCCGGGTTCGCCCGCACCTCCGGCTTCATCGACGACACCCGCGCCTTCCTGTCCATCCCCGCCCGGCACGACACCAACCGGCGCGTCGAGTGCGGCTACCTCGCCGACCTGGTCGCCCAGCACCGCCTCACCCTCGACGAGGCCGCGGAGACGGCCGTGGACCTCGTCGTCGCCCGGCCCCGGGAGGCCTTCAGGCTGTGAGGAGCCCTCGCCCGCAGGAGTGGCGTCGAGGTGCCGCGGGGGCGGGCTTGGGGTAGGGATTCGGGGTGAGCACACAGGCGGGGACCACCCCGGAGGTCCAGACCACGGGCCTCAGACGCGCGATCAGCGGCAAGCTGCTGTTCCTCTTCATCCTCGGCGACGTCCTCGGCGCCGGCATCTACGCCCTCGTCGGCGTGCTGGCCGGGGAGGTCGGCGGCGCCATCTGGGTGCCGTTCGTCGTGGCCCTGGTCCTGGCGACCCTGACGGCCACCTCCTACGCGGAGCTGGTCACCAAGTACCCCAAGGCCGGGGGAGCGGCGGTCTTCGCGCAGCGCGCCTTCAAGCGACCGGTCGTGTCCTTCCTCGTCGGCTTCTCCATGCTCGCCGCCGGCGTCACCAGCGTCGCCGGGCTGTCGATCGCGTTCTCCGGCGACTACCTCGGCGCGCTCGTGGACGTGCCGGCCCTGCCGGCCGCGCTGGTCTTCCTGACCCTGGTGGCGCTGCTCAACATGCGCGGCATCAAGGACTCGCTGCGCGCCAACGTCGCCATGACGGTCATCGAGGTCGGTGGCCTGCTGCTGATCGTGGCGCTCGCGGTCGTCATCCTGGGCCGCGGCGACGGCGACGCCGGCCGCACCCTGGAGTTCGCGCCCGGCCAGTCCGCCGTCACCGGCATCCTCGCCGCCTCCGTGCTGGCGTTCTACTCCTTCGTCGGCTTCGAGACCTCCGCGAACATCGCCGAGGAGGCCGTGGACCCCTCGCGCACCTACCCGCGCGCCCTGTTCGGCGGCCTGGCCGTCGCCGGCGTCGTGTACGTGCTCGTCGGCCTGGCCGTCTCCACCGCGGTGGCGCCGGACGAGATCGCCTCGTCCTCCGGGCCGCTGCTGGAGGTCGTGCGCGTCGCCGACGTCGGCCTGCCCGGGTGGCTGTACTCGCTGATCGCGCTCATCGCCGTCGCCAACGGCGCCCTGCTGACCGCCATCATGTGCAGCCGCCTCACCTACGGCATGGCCGTCGAGGGCTTGCTGCCGCGCGTGCTGGGCCGCGTCCTGCCGAACCGCCGCACCCCCTGGGTGGCGATCATCGTGACCACCCTGGTGTCCATGGCCCTGGTGGCCACCGGCGACCTCGCCGACCTCGCCGCCACCGTCGTGCTGCTGCTGCTGTTCGTCTTCATCGCCACCAACGTGGCCGTGCTCGTGCTGCGCCGCGACGACGTCGCCCACCGGCACTACCGCGCACCCACCGCGCTGCCGGTGCTCGGCATCGTCGCCTGCGTCGCGCTGCTCACCCAGCAGGAGGCGGGGGTGTGGCTGCGGGCCGCGATCCTGCTCGCCGTCGGGGTGGTGCTGTACGCGGTGACCCGCCGCGCCGTGCCGGCCGAGCAGCGGGCGCGCGCCGGCCGCTGAGCACCCTGCGACGCCGAACGGCCCCGCACCCCGGGAGGGGGGTGCGGGGCCGTTCGCGGTGCGTGGGACGTTCAGGGCGTCAGAACGCCGCCGGGTCGGTGCCGGCGCGCACCGCGGTGCCGGTGCGCTGCTCCTGCGCCCCCCGCGCCGCCTGCGCCTGCTGCTGGGCGCGCTGCTGCTCCATCGCCTGGGCGTACTGCTGCTTCACCGTGTCCATGTCCAGGGCGCGGACCTGCTCGATGAGCTGCTCCAGCGCGGTCTCCGGCAGGGCGCCGGGCTGGCCGAACACGGGGATGCCGTCGCGGTACGCCACCAGCGTCGGGATGGACGTGATGCCGTAGCGGGCGGCCAGCTGCTGCTGGTCCTCGGTGTCCACCTTCGTGAACGTGATGTCCTCGTGCTTCTGGGACGCCCGCTCGAACACCGGGCCGAACTGGCGGCACGGCCCGCACCACTCCGCCCAGAAGTCGATCAGCACGATGCCGTCCTTGACGGTCTCGTCGTGCGTCTCCAGGGTCAGTGCCTGAGTGCTCATGCCCGCTGCAACCACGACCGGCCCGCCAGGCTTCCCCGCGTGCTCGAGCGGGGCCGCTCAGCGGGGGCGGCGGCCGGTCAGCGCCAGCAGCTCCTCCTGCGCGGTGGCGCCCTCCGGCGCGGGCAGCGCCGGGCCGAACACGCCGTACGAGCGCCACTCCTCGGCGTGCACGCGCAGGTACGCCAGCAGCGCCTCCACCAGCTCCGGCTCGAGCTGGTCGTCGGCGCCGATGAGGCGGGCGATCTCCACCGCCCGCAGCGCCCGGAAGGAGATCACCTGCCACAGGTAGTCGCGGGCGCTGTAGTCGCCGAAGGAGCAGTGCACGGTGCGGTCCGGGTCGTCCAGCCCCTGCGCGGCGGCCACCGCGTCCTCGACGAGGCGCTCGAAGGCCGCCACCGGGTCCGCGCCCAGCAGGTCGCCGCTGTGGGCGTCCTCGCCGACCTCGGCCATCGTGCGCCCGGCCAGCATCGCCGGCACCCAGGCGTCGTCGTAGGCGTGGTAGTTCAGCAGCTCGCGCAGCGTCGGGTCGCTGTCGGGGTCGCTCGTGGTGACCTCGGCGCGGGTGGGCAGGTCCCACTGGTCCTCGCGCACCTGGCGCACCACGGCCAGCAGCGCCTCGTCGGCCAGCACGAAGACGGCGCGCTCGTCGGTGCCCGCGGCGGTGCTCGCGGGAGCGGGGGAGGTGGGGGTCTCGGTCACGGTGTCCTCCTCGTCGGGCGGGAGCCCCGCGTCGTGCGGGACGACGCCGACAGTAGGAGCGGTACCCGTCAGTTCCTGTCGTGTTTCAGGACGTCCTGACAGCGCTCGCCGGGCACTTCGAGTCGCCGTCCGGTTCGTGCCGTGCTCAACTGGTGGTGGAGCACACGCCCCGGCCACGGTGGAACACCCGCTGGACCGGCAGGGGGCGCTCGCCCGTCCGAGGACGTGGCCGCGCTGAGCGGCTGCCGGGCGCGGTGGTGCGGGCAGTCGGAGGACGGTGTCGCCGGACACGGTCCCCGCGACCCCCGCCGCGCAGGCAGCGACGGCGCGCTCCACCTCGATCAGATCCGCCCACCGCGCCGCGGTGCGGCACCCCGACACCCAGGAGCCCTCTTTGGCCACCACCGGTTCGCACGACCTCGACGTCCGTCACGACACGCGCCGCTCCAGCGGCAAGGGCCTGGGCGTCGCCGCCCTCGGCGTCGTCGTCCTCAACGTCTCCCCGTTCCTGGACTGGGTGCAGTTCGACGGCACCGACCAGGCGCGCGTCGGCTACGAGACCGACTCGCTCGTCCCCTTCGTCGCCTACCTGGGCCTCGGCTTCCTGCTGGCGCTCGCCTACGCCCGCAAGCGCGCCCGCCGCGGCCAGCACCGCGGGCTGACCCTGGCCTCCATGGCCGTGGCGCTGGCCACCACCCTGCAGTGCATCGCCTTCGCGCTGCACCCCATGGGCGGCCTCGAGCGCGGCGACGGTCTCACCCCGGAGATCGGCGTCTACGTCGGCATCCTCGGTGCGGCGATCTGGGCCATCGGCTCCGGCCTGCTCGCCAAGGAGGTCGAGGGTGACGACGACACCCGCGACGTGCGCTCCGGGCTCGACCACGCCGGCGACCGCACCCGCACCAGCTGACCCACCGCGTTCAGGGCCCCTCACCGCTGCGGCGGTGGGGGGCCCTGCTCGTACAGGGAGGCCGTCGCCCGCGCCCTCGCGGCGACGGCCTCGCGCACGTCCGCCGGCGCCAGGACCTCCACGTCCGCGCCGAACCCCAGCAGCGTCGTCAGCGCCCACTCGCGCGCGTCGAAGGCCACCCGGACCTCCACGCGGCCCGCCGCGTCCACCGGCAGGCCGTCGGCGACCACCGGCAGGTGCGGCTGGGCCGCCGCCGACGCCACCCGGCGCAACCCCGGCAGCGCCGACGGCTGCGCCCGCACCGTCACCTCCAGCGCCTCGCGCGCCGCCTCCGCCCGCGCCAGGTGCTCGCGCCAGGCCCGCTGCAGGTCGAAACCCGCCGGCCGCCGCGCCCGGTCCTCGAGCACCTCCACGTCGGCCAGCCGCGAGACCCGGTAGGTGCGCAGTTCCCCCTCGCGCTGCGCCAGCAGGTACCACTCGCCCTTGAGGACCAGCCCCAGCGGGTCCAGCACCCGCTCCGTGCGCTCCCCGGTACGGCGGTGGTGGCGCACCCGCACCCGGCGCTCGTCCCACACCGCGCGCGCCAGCGCCAGCAGCGCCGGCGCCGGTTCCGCCGTGCCGAACCAGCGGTCGGTGTCCAGGTGGAAGCGCGAGGCCACCCGCCGGGCGCGCTCGCGGCCCTCCGGGGTGGTGCCCGCCAGCAGCTTCAGCTGCGCGCCGCCCACCACGTCGGCGAACCCCAGGTCCTCGGCGACACCGCCCAGGCCCAGGAACGTGACCGCCTCCGCCTCCGCCGCGGACAGCCCGCTCGTGCGGTGCCGGTGGCCGTCGGCGATGCGGTAACCCCCGGCCACGCCGCGCACCGAGACCACCGGCACGCCCGCCGCGACCAGTTCGGCGACGTCGCGCTGCACGGTCCGCTCGGACACCTCCAGCCGCTCGGCCAGCTCCCGCGCCGTCACCAGCGGCCGCGTCTGCAGCAGCATCGCCATCGTCAGCAACCGGGCCGCGCGCACCGCCCCAGGATGGCCTCAGCCGCCCAGCGCGGACAGCGCCAGGTCCCCGGTGCCGCCGACCTCCACGACCGCCAGCGCCTCCACCCGCCCGGCCAGGGGCAGCAGCGGCTCCAGCGCCGCCAGCGCCGGGGCGGCCCGCACCCGCCGCGCCAGCGTGCAGTGCGGCACCCAGCGGCCCGGCGCGGACGTCGCGAACCCGTTGCGCAGGCCGTGGGCGGTCAGGGCCTCGACGGCGTCCGCGTGCCAGTCGCGCAGCGCGCCCGCCTCGCGGCAGCCCGCCCACAGCACCGCGCCGCGCCCGAACGTGCCGGCCTCGTCCAGCACCACGGGCACGGGCGGCAGCGCGGCGGCCGCCGCGGCGACGGAGGAGGTGAAGGCGGCCGTGCCCTCCGGCGGGCAGCCGGCGCCCAGGACGGTCAGGTGCGGGCGGTGCCGGGGGACGGCGGGCGCGCGCACCCCCGCGGCGCGCAGCGAGCGGCGCACCGCGGCCAGCGACTCCTCCAGGCCCGCGTCGAAGGCGGCGCACACCACGAGGGTGCGCTCGCGCTGCCGTGGCCCCACCCCGGCAGGGTAGGCGGGTGCGGGTCGCTGCGCCTGGGGCAGAGTGGGGGCGTGGCACGGTCCCGGAGCACCCTCGTGCGCGTCGTCGTGACGCTCGTGGCGCTGGCCGTCGTGCTGGTCGGCGCCGACCTGGCCGCCCGCGCCTGGGCGACCGGGCGGGCCGAGCAGGAGCTGCAGCAGCGCCTGGCGCTGCCGCAGGAGCCGCAGGTGGACCTCGGCGGCGGGTCGTTCCTGTGGCAGGCGCTGCGCGGGCGCTACGAGGACGTCGCCGTCACCGCCGGGCAGGTGCCAGCCGGCGAGATCACCCTGGACGAGGTGCGGGTGCACCTGCCCGCCGTGCGCGCACCGCTGGGCGCGCTGGCGGGCGGCTCGGGCACCGTGGACGTCGCCGCGGGGACCTTCACCGCCGACGCGGGTTTCGCCGAGCTC
Source organism: Kineococcus auxinigenes (assembly GCF_050871525.1). Classification (NCBI taxonomy): domain Bacteria; kingdom Bacillati; phylum Actinomycetota; class Actinomycetes; order Kineosporiales; family Kineosporiaceae; genus Kineococcus; species Kineococcus auxinigenes. The sequence continues at coordinate 173,430 of NZ_JBKBCT010000003.1, forward strand.
CTCCAGCAGGTGGACACCGGGCCGCTGGACGTGGTGCTCACGCGCGACGGGGACGACGTGCGGGCCGCCACGACCGTGCGGGTGCTGGGCCTGAGCACGGAGCTGTCGCTGACCGTCGAACCCCGCCTGGACGGGGACGCGGTGCAGCTGGTGCCGGTGGCCGCCGAGGCCGCCGGCCAGGAGGTGCCGCTCTCTCGCGCCCGCCGGCTGCTGGCCTCCGCCGGCGTGGACGCCCTGGACGGCTGGACCGTGGCCCTGGACGAGGTGCCCGGCGAGGTGGAGCTCCGGGACCTCACCGTCACCGACGAGGGGGTGCGGGTGAGCGGGGTGGTGCTCGCCACCTCCACCGACCTGGGCTGACCGACCCGGCTGAACGGCGCGACCCCCGCACCCCGGCGGCTCGTGCGCCGGGGTGCGGGGTGCGGGGGTCGCGGGTCGTGGCTGAGGTGCCTACAGGCCGATCTTCCCGGCGATGCCGCCGAGACCGCCGCCCCCACCACCGCCACCGCCGGTGAACTTGGCGATCAGCTCGGAGGGGTTGACGCCGAACTTGTCCAGCAGGCCGGAGTGCTGCTCGGTGTCGACCTGGCCCGGCAGCTGGGAGTCGGCCTCCTGCGCCTTGCCGTCGTCGTTGAACTTCTCCCGGATGAGCTGGAGGACCAGCTCCTTGGGGATCTGCACGTCTCTTCCTCCTCCTGCGTCGCGGCTTCCGTCGCGCACAGCCTGCCCCCGCCCGGCCGGGACCGCACCCGGGGTTCAGGAGGTCGCGGCCTGCACCGCGTCGTCGATCGCCGCGGCCTGGGCGCGGGCGGGGTAGGTGGCCGGGTCCACGGCGGCCAGCGAGTTCAGGCCCTCCACCAGCGCGACCAGCCCGCGCGCGCGGGCGGCGCGTCGCGCCCGCGGCAGGCCGGGGTGCGCCTCGCCCAGCAGCCGCTCGACCCGCCGGACGAACACCCGGTTGCCCTCCCGGTGGGCGGCGGCCAGCTCCTCGTCGGCGGCCGCGGCGGCCAGGAACGCCAGCCACACGCGGGCGTCCTCGCGCTTGGCGGGGGTGAGGCAGGCCGCCTGGTGCAGCACCGCGCGCAGTCGCCCGGCGGGGTCGGTGGTGCCCGCCTCCGCGGCCTCGGCGCTGCGGGCGGCGCGTTCGTGCAGCAGCGCGCGGGCGTGCAGCAGCAGGGCGCGCTTGTCGGCGAAGGTGTGCATCAGCAGGCCCGTGGTGCACCCGGCGCGCTCGGCGACCGCGCGCAGCGTCAGCCCGGCCAGGCCGTGCTCGGCCAGCACCGACCACGTCGCCGCCGAGAGGCGTTCGCGCTGCTCGTCCACGTCTCGTCTCCTGGGCACCCGACCACCGTAGCGGAACGGCTGTTACCGTAACGCCTGTGATGGTAACTGTTCAGGAGGAACCACCGGGGCGCTGGCGGATCGCCGAAGAGGACTGGGACGCCCCCGACGGCGCCGCGCTGCGCGCCGCCCAGCGCGCCGAGCTGGACGCCCGCTACGGCAGCGACGACCACGAACCCGGCACCGCGCCCACCGCCGCCGACGTCGCCGTGTTCCTCGTCGCCCGCGACGAGCTGGGCACCGCCGTGGCGTGCGGCGGGTTGCGGCCGCTGGGCCCGGGCAGCGCCGAGGTCAAGCGGATGTACGTGCGCCCGGGGTCTCGCGGCAGCGGCGTCGCCACCGCCGTGCTGCGCGAGCTCGAACGCGCTGCCGGGCGCCTCGGCGTGACGCGCCTGCTGCTGGAGACGGGGACCGCGCAACCGGAGGCGGTGCGGTTCTACGAGCGCGAGGGGTACGAGCGCATCGAGAACTTCGGCTCCTACGCCGGCGAGCCGCTCTCGCTCTGCTACGCACGTGACCTCGTGACCTCGTGACCTCGTGACCTCGTGACCCCGTGACCTCGTGACCTCGTGACCCCAGCGCCGGCAGCGCCCCGACCCCGCCCCTGACTCAGCTCGCACCACCGCGGGGACCGGGGCCCGCGCGCACCGGCGAGCACTCAGGGCTCGGACGGTGGGGGGCCAGGACGGTCCACACGACCCGCAGGCGCTGGGCGGGGTCCGCGTGCGGGTGGAACACGACGGAGTCCGTCTGGCCGGCGACGCCCAGGTGCCACACCACGGCGGTGAGCTCCTCGACGGGGGTGGAGGCCGCGAGTTCGCCGTCCTCGACGGCTTCGCGCAGGCACCTGCGCACGCAGCCGAACCACTCGTCGGAGTCCGCCTCGTACACGTCGCGCAGCTGCTCGTGGTGGGCGACGCGCCCCCAGAAGGCGATGAGGACCCTCGCCTCGTCCTGCGTGGTCCTGTCGAGGGGGAAGAACTCCTCCAGCAGCACCTGCAGGGCGGTGAGGCCGCGGTTCGCCGCCATCCGGGCGTCCCGGCGCCGACCGGCCCGGCGGCTGACCTGCCGGGAGGCCTCGGCGAGGAGTTCGTCGAAGGTGTCGAAGTAGTGCCACAGCGCCCCGACCGAGGCACCTCCGCGCGCGGCCACCGCGCGGGAGGTCGCCGCCTCGAGACCGCCGTCGGCGACGATCGACAAGAACGCGTCGACGAACTCGTCGCGGCGCTGCTGCCGGTCCACCGCGCGGGGCACCACCGGATCCTACGACGGTCCTGAGCGTTAACACAGCCCTTACACGGGGGACACTGCCGGGAAACTCCGGGCCGTGAGAGTTCAGCGTGCTGAGCGATCGCTCAAGAAGAGGAGGGCAGTCGTGGCCTGGAGCGCTGTGAGCGCTTTCGTGGGGTTGGTGCTCGTCCTCGCCGGAACCCCGAAACTCCTGGCGCCGCGGGCGTTCTCGCGCGTCGTGCGGGGTTTCCGCATCCTGCCGGAACCCCTCGCCCGGCCGACGGCGCGCGTCGTGCCCGTCGCCGAGGTGCTCGCCGGAGGGGCCCTCGTCGTCGGCGTCGCCACCCCGGCGGCAGCCGCGGTCGCCGTCGTCCTGTTCGCGGCGTTCACCACCGGGCTGGTCGTGAACCTCGCCCGCGGGCGGCGGGACATCGACTGCGGCTGCTTCGGTTTCACGGGAGCGCCCGCCGGGGAGGTGGCCCGCATCGGCCCGTGGCACGCACTGCGCGCCGCGGCCCTCGGGGCGGCCTCCGCCGTGCTCGTCCTGGCCGACCCCGCCGCCCCCGCGGTGACCGAGAGGCTCCAGGGCGCGTGCCTGGCAGCGGTGGTCCTGCTGCTGGCGCTGGTGGTGGCCCGCGTCACCCGCGTCGTGGACCGCGGCCCCACCCGCGCGGACACCCACCTCGCCGGCGCGTCGGTGCGCTACCGCGCTGCCCTGGCGCACACGTCCCGCTGAGGTCCCCGAAACCCTGTTCCCCGGCCCGCTCCGCGGGTGCGACGAGACGAGGAAGACCCCGATGACCACGTTCCTGCTCGTGATGACCGGCGTGCTGACCCTGGCGGTGACCGGGCTGCTGCTGATGGTGCTCGCACTGGCCCGCGAGGTCGGCCGGGTCCAGGTGCGCCTGGGGCCGCTCGGCGCCCGGATGATGGACTCCGGCCCGAAGGTCGAGGAGACCGGCCCCGCGTTCAGCGGGCTGACCGACCACCTCGGCCGCACCGTCAGCGTCGGTGGGCACCGCGTCAAGCCGCAACTGCTGATGTTCACCGGGCCCAACTGCTCGACCTGCAAGAGCCTGCTGCCCGGCATCCGCGCCCTGGCGCGGGCCGAGCGGGACCTGGAGGTCGTCATGGTCTCCGACGGCACGCCGGAGGAGCACGCCGAGTTCCTCGCCGCCGGCAGGATCTCCGACGAGCTCAGCTACGTCGACGCCCGGGACGTCGGCGTCGCCTACCAGGTGGGCACCACCCCCTACGGCGTCGTCCTCGACGAGCACGGCGTCATCCGCGCCAAGGGCCTGTGCAACCACCTGCAGCAGGTGGAGAGCCTGCTCAACGCCCTGGAGACCGGAACCCCCTCGGTGCAGCACCTGCACCGGAACGCCCGGGTCGAGCTCGCCGGCTGAGCCCGGCGACCGGGTCGAGCGGCTGATCCCGGTGCACCCGCGATCCCGCGGGGACCAGAGGCAGGACCGATGAGAGGAGAACCGTGCCCAACCCCGACGAGACCCACGAGAAGCAGTTCGCCGTCGACGAGAGGACCGTGCAGGAGCAGGCGGACTGGCTGGCGGGCCAGGGCGGATCCCGCACCAGCCGGGTGACCCGGCGGCTGTCCGAGCGCGTCTCGCGCCGCTCCGCCCTGAGCAAGCTGGGCGCCTGGACGATGGGCCTGACGGGGGTGGCGATGATCGGGGCGCTGCCCGTCACCCGCTCCGCGCAGGCGGCACCGGGTGCACCGGCCGCGCCGGGCACCGAGCCCCTGCTGCCCGTCTACGAGGGCAGCAACCCCGCCGAGTGCGAGTACTGGCGCTGGTGCAACATGGACGGCCGCCCCTGCTCCTCCTGCACGGGCGGCGGGGTGACCACCTGCGCCCCCGGCAGCAAGCCGGGCGCGGAGTTCTGGGTGGGGTGCTGCACCGAACCCACCACCGGCAAGACGTACCTCATCGCCTACTACGACTGCTGCGGAGCCTCCTCGTGCTCGACGAACTACTGCGGTGAGCCCGATGCGCAGGCCGTGATGTACAACCCGGTCTCCGGCAGCTACGACCAGGAGATCATCTGGTGCGTCTCCGACGAGTCGCAGTCCTACACCTGCACCATGGCACCGATCATCGGTGAGGACTGCACCCCGCGGCCGGCCGCCCGGCCCAAGGTCGGGGCAGGGGCGTGAGCCCTCCCGGCACGCACCCGGCGCCGGCGTTCTCGAAGCCGCCCGTCGCAGCGGCCCACGGCCGCCGCGCCCGGCTCGGCGCGTGGACGGTGGCGCTGGTGGCGGGGCTGGTGCTGGCGGCGCTGGTGGAACCCCACCCCTCCTGGGGGCTGCTCGTGCTGCCGGCCGCTCTGCTGTCGGGGATCGGGGCCAGCTGGTCGCCTTGAGGCTACTCGCTGGTCGCCACCACGGTGGCGCCCAAGCCCGCGGTCCGCGGGCGCTCGACACCCGTGCGACGGATCCTCTGGTACACCCTGGGGCTGCTGCTCACGGCGATCCCCACGGGCGCCGCGGTCGGTGCGCTCGGCGGGGTCGTGCAGGACCTCGGCGCCCGCGTCCCGACGGCGTGGGGTTTCCTCGGCTGGGCGGCGGTCGCCGCCGCGTACGCGCTGCACGAGATGCGCCTGGTCACCCTGCCGCACCCGCAGCGTTCCCGGCAGGTCCCGGCGGGGTGGCGACGCAAGTACCAGCCGCGCCTGGTCGCCCTCGGGTTCGGGGTCCTCATCGGCCCGGGGTACCTCATCTTCATCCGCACCACCGCCTTCTACCTGCTCAACCTCGCCGTCCTGCTCGCCGGCTCCCCCTGGTGGGGGGCCGTGGGGTGGACCTTGATGGCCCTGGGCCGCACGGCCTCCTCGTGGGCGGCGCTCCCCAGCGCCCGCCGCGGGGAGCTCGACCGGCACCTGGGGCGGACGCTCCTGCTGGACAACCCCGCCCGCCTGCTGGGCGGGACGGCCCTGGCGCTGCTGGCCGGCGTCGCAGCGGCAGCGGTGCTGTGAACCGCGGCCGGCGGGCGGACGACCGCCGGCCGCGGCCCCTCGATCGACGAAAGGTGTTCCCCACGTGAAGCTCAGCAGAGCACGCGCCGCGGCGCTCGCCGCGCCCCTGGTGGCGGTGGTCCTGGTCACCGGCTGCACCGGTGACGACCAGCCGGCCGGATCCGCCGCCGCGGCCGAGCCGGCCGCCGGTGAACCGACGTTCAGCCCGCCGCCGTACACCACGCCGGGGGAGGGGATCTCCCTCGGCGCCGACGACCAGGAGATCGGCGACACGATCCCCGAACCGCTGCACGTGAGCGAGATCCCCCCGGTCCCCGCCGACCGCATGGTCACCCGGGAGAGCGGCTCCGGCGGCCTGGAGTACGTGTGGGACGTGGTCGACCCGGCCACCGGTGTCGTGGAGTCGCGCATCGCCACCGGACCCGGGATCTGGGACCCGGTCGTGCACGCCTTCGTCACCGAGTCCTCCGACGAGCCGGCCGTGCTGGCCGCGGAGGTGTGGCGGCCCCGCGGGAACAGGGGGCAGGCCGACTTCACCGTCTCCCGCTACTCCGGGGACCTCCTGGAACCGCAGGAGATCGCCCTGCCCGACACGGCCCGGGTGCACTCGCGCGACGGCTCGCACGCCGTCACCGGCGACCGGGAGTACTTCGTGACCTGGGACGACGGCACGTACGGCCTGCGCGTCGTGGACCTGGGAGCCGGGGAGCAGAGCGGCATGCTCCCGCTCGTCGGCTGCGGCCCCTTCACGTGGGTCGTGGGCCACGACGTCTACTCCGTCTGCGAGCAGTCCCGGGAACTCGTGCGGATCACCATCGACGAGGACGGCGTGCCCGTCGAGGCCGGCCGCGCCGAGGTCCTGCCCGACGACTTCGTCAGCAATCGGGAGGCGAGCACGGCCACCGCGGCCGACGCCGGGCTCCTGGTCGGCGCGAACGGCGACGCCTACCTGTTCGACTTCTCGGACGGGCTGCCCGAGGAGCCGCAGGCGCCCCTGGGCAACGTCGGCATCGACTCCGGCCGGTTCGCGGACACGGCGGTGAACGCGGACGCCACACGGATCGCCGTCGCCTACACCGACAGCGCCGTCCACCCGCACTCCGCCCGCGGCGGCGACGCCGTGCAGGTGCAGCTGCGCGACGCAGCGGGCCTGGCCCCCGTGGCGACCCTGACGCTGGAGTCGCTGGGGATGAGCTCCGTGGACTCCTTCGCCTTCGACACCGCCGGGACCACCCTCTACGTCCTGGGCGAGGGCCCCGAGGCCGACGGCGAAGCGCCGACCCTGCTCAAGGGGTTCGACGCCGCCACCGGCACCGAGAAGAGCTCTGTCGAGATCACCGGCAACGTCGAGAGCGTGTCCGGTCTGCTCGCGCCCGAGGCGCGCGGATGAGGAGTGGAACCCCGCAGCAGCAGCGAGTGCGCTCCCCGTTGCTGCCGGGAGGAGGGGTCCTGGGCCGGCGCGGCCTGCTGCTCGGCGGGGCGGCCGGTGCCGGGGTGGCGCTCGCCGGCTGCAGCGGCGAGGGGCGGGCCGCCCCGGGCCCCAGCGCACCCGCCCTGGACTACGTGGCCGCGACCGACCCCGAGGTCGCCGCCACCGAAGCCCGGCGCAGCGCCTCCGGGCGCACCGTCGACGTCGGCCTCGTCGCGCGCGCGGCGACCGTGGACATCGCCGGCCGGGTGGTGGACACCTGGGTGTACGGCGACGGCCTGGCCGCCCCGGAGATCCGTGTCGGGCGCGGCGACCGCCTCCGGGCGGTCGTGCGCAACGAGCTCCCCGAGAGCACCACGGTGCACTGGCACGGCATCGCCTGCCGCAACGACATGGACGGTGCGGCGCCCACCACCCAGGAGGCGATCGCCGCCGGCGGGGAGTTCACCTACGACTTCGTCCTGCCCGACCCGGGGACCTACTGGTACCACTCGCACTCCGGGATGCAGTCCGACCGGGCGATGCTGGGGCCCCTGGTCGTGGAGGACCCGGAGGACTCCTCCGGCGCCGACGAGGAGTTCGTCGTGGTCCTCGACGACTGGGTCGACGGGCTCGGCACCACCCCGGACGCCGTCCTCCAGGCGCTGAACCCCGCCCTCACGGGCGGCCACGGCGGCCACGCCGGTCACGGGGCGGCCGCACCCGCCGCCCCCTCGGCGAGCGAGGCCGCGACCGCAGCCGGCCTCGTCACGGGCGACCACGGCAGCTCCGACCCCCTGGGCGGCATGACGGGCCACATCACCTACCCGCTGCACCTGGTCAACGGCCGGGCACCGGAGGACCCCGCGGTCCTGGAGGCCGCGCCGGGCGCACGCGTGCGCCTGCGACTGGTGAACGCGGCGGCCGAGACCGCCTACCGCGTCGCGGTCGGCGGGCACGAGATGACGGTGATCGCCGCGGACGGCTTCGACGTCGAGCCCGTGGTCACCGACGCCCTCGTGATCGGAGCGGCGCAGCGCTACGACGTCCTCCTCACGGCCCGCTCCGGCACCTGGCCCCTCGTGGCCGTGGTGGAGGGCCGCAGCGGGCACGCCGCCGCCGTCCTGCGCACCCGGGACGCCGCCGGGTCCGCCGCCCCCCTCGCCGACGCCCCCGACCTGCCCGAGCTCTCGGGCCGGCTCGTCCTGGAGAGTGCGATGCGACCCGCCGAGCGCTCCGCGCTGGACCCCCGCGAACCGGACCGCTCCTACTCCGTCGACCTCATCGAGGTCGCGGGCAGGTACGCCTGGGGGATGGCGGGCGCCGACGCCGGGAACCTCGTCGTGCGCCAGGGGGAACGGGTCCGCATCACCATGAACAACACCACGTCGATGTGGCACCCGATGCACACCCACGGGCACACCTTCGCGATCCCCGACTACGGCGGGCTGCGCAAGGACACCGCCCTGGTGCTGCCGGGGCAGTCGATGAGCATCGACTTCGACGCGGACAACCCCGGCGAGTGGATGTTCCACTGCCACAACGTCTACCACTTCGAGGCCGGCATGACGGCCAACGTGCGCTACGTCCGATGAGAGGCTCCCCCGTGAAGAAGCACGTCCTGCTCCCGGCCCTGGTGATCGCCGGTTCCCTGGCCGCCTGCGGCGGGGGTGACGAGGCCGCGGCCGGTGGCGGTGAGCAGCCGGCCGTCCGCGTCGAGGTGAAGAACATGCAGTTCTCGCCCGCGGAGGTGACCGTTCAGGAGGGGCAGACCGTCGAGTGGGTCTTCGACGACGGCGGCATGCCGCACGACGTCGTGGGCGACGACCTGACCGGTCTGGAGAGCGAGCTGCTGACCAGCGGGACGTACTCCTACACCTTCACCGAGGCGGGGGAGTTCGGGTACCACTGCACGCCGCACCCGGACATGACCGGCACCGTCACCGTCGAGGGGTGAGGAGACGAGCGGTGCTGCGAGCGCTGCTCGTGGTCCCCGCCACCACCGTTCCCGCGTCCTGCGCACCCGGCCGGGCGGCCGTCCCGGCGCGGCCCGCGGTCACCGTGCTCGTGCGGAACATCGCCTTCGAGCCGGCCGAGGTGGAGGTCCGTCCCGGGGAGGTGGTGGAGTGGGTGTTCGACGACGGCGGCATCCTGCACCACGTCCAGGGTGACGGGTTCGACAGCGGAATCGTCGGCGGGGGCACCTTCCGCCACGAGTTCGCCGCGGCGGGGGAGCACCCCTACCTGTGCAGCGTGCACCCCCACATGACCGGTGTGGTGCGTGTCGTGGACGCGGGATGAGCTCACGAACCGGGGTGGCGAAACGTGCTTGCGCTCCGCGACCGCGGCCGAGACGCTCGCGCCGTGACCGACCCCGAACTCACCTCGCGCCTCGACGACGTCGACTGGGACGCCCTGGACGCCGCGCTGCGCGCGGACGGTTTCCACAACGGCCGCACCCCCGAGGAGATGCGCCGCTCCTGCGAGAACTCCCACCGCACCGTCCTCGCCGTGCTCGGCGGCGAGGTCGTCTCGATGGGCCGCGTCCTCAGCGACGGCGTGGGCAACGCCTACCTCGTGGACGTGTGGACCGCGTCGGCGCACCGCCGCCGGGGCCTGGCCGGGCGGGTCGTGCGGGAACTGCTGGACAGCGTGCCCGGCCAGCACGTCGGGCTGTGGACCGACGACGCCGGGGAGTTCTACGAGACGCTGGGCTTCACCCCGCAGGCGGGGGGCATGAGCCTGGTCGTGGGCCGCTGGCTGGGCCGGTTCACGCCCCCGGCGCCGTGACCGGCGGACCCGCAGGTCCCGGCACCGGTCCCGCGGCGCCCACCGGGTCCGGCGCGGACCTCGCCCACGCGTACTGGCAGCAGGTCGTCGGCCCGTTGCTGCACCGCTCACTGCCCGGCCTGCCGCACGCCGCCGGCCGCCTCGGTGCCGGCTCCGACGTCCTCGGCCTGGACGACGCCGTCTCCCGCGACCACGACTGGGGTCTGCGGCTGACGCTGCTGGTCCCCGCCACCCGCGTCACCGAGGTCGGGGAACTGCTGGCCGCGCAGCTGCCGGGCGAGTTCGCCGGCCTGCCCACCCGGTTCCCCACCACCTGGGACCCGCGCCCCGTGCACCGCGTCGAGGTCGCCGACCCCGACGCGTTCGCCACCGCCCGCCTCGGCGTGGACGTCACCCGCCCCTGGGGCCCGGCCGACTGGCTCGTCCCCACCGGCCAGTCCCTGCTGGAGTTGACCGCCGGGCCGCTGTTCACCGACACCGACGGCCGCACCACCCGGTTGCGCGAGGGCCTGGCCCGGTACCCCGACGACGTCCTGCTCCACGTGGTGGCCTGCGACTGGCAGCGGCTGGACCAGGAGCTGCCGTTCGTCGGCCGCACCGGGCAGGTCGGCGACGACCTCGGCTCCCGCCTCGTCACCGCCCGCCTGGTCGACGCGGCCGTCCACCTCGCCTTCACCCTGGAACGCCGCTGGCCGCCCTACCCGAAGTGGCGGGGCACCGCGTTCGCCGCCCTGCCCCGCGCCGCCGCCGCCGGCCCCGCGCTGGCCGAGGCCCTGGCTGCGCCCTCGTGGACCCAGCGGCAGGACGCGCTGTGCGCGGCGCTGGAGACCCTGCTGCGGGTGCAGCGCACCACCGGCCTGCCGGCCACGCCCACCGCCACCGTCCCCTTCCACGACCGGCCGTCCCGCTGCGTCGACCCCGGCCTCGTGCCCGCCCTGCGGGCCGTCGTGCGCGACCCGGCCGTGCGCGCCCTGCCGGTGGGGGTCGGCGCCGTGGAGCAGTGGGTGGGCGCCGTGGACGTCCTCGTCGACGGCGCCCGCCGCGCCGCCGCGACCGGTGCCCTGCACGGGCTCGGCGCCCGTCCGCCGTCCGGGTGAGGTGCCCTGGACACCAGCCCCGCCCCCGGGGCACGGTGGACGGCGGGGCACCCGCACGGTCGCCTCGCCCGGACAAAGGCAAACCCGTCGTGAGGCGGGGACGCAAAGCACAGGGGCCTCACCAGCTGAGGCGGCCCGGCCACCCAGGAGGAACCCGCGATGCGCCGCACCACCACCCTCGCCCTGACCGCCGCCCTCGCCGCGGCGCTCGCGCTGCCCACCACGGGCGCGGCGCTCGCCGCTCCCCGGGCCAAGCCCACGGCGAGCCCCACCGCTGGACCGACGGCCACGACCGAGCCGACCGCCGAGCCCACCGCCACCCCGACGGACACCCCCACCGCGACACCCACCGCGACCAGCACGGGCGCTCCCGCCCCGCGCGTCACCCGCGGCTCCCGCGGCGCCCGGAACGTCCTCGTCGTCAACGGCACGGTCAGCGCCGTGGACGCCGCCGCCGGCACCCTCACGGTCACCGTCCGCGGCGGCCGCGACAAGTCGCTGCGCGGCAAGGAGCTGGTCGTGGCCGTCGCCGAGAGCGCGAAGATCGTCCGCGACGACGCCGCGGTCGAGCTGGCCGAGATCGCCGTCGGCGACCACGTCAGCGTCAAGGGCACCCGCGGCACCGCGGGCCCCACCGCCACCCGCGTCAGCGCCGACAGCGGCGACGAGCAGGACGGCGGCGACCCGACCGCCACGCCCACCACGGAGCCGACCGCCAGCCCCACGACGGAGCCCGCTGCGACACCGACGGTGGAGCCCACCACGGAGCCCACCACGTCGCCCACCGCCTGACGGGGCACCCGGTCGGCGGCCGCCGGGAGCGCCCGGCGGCCGCGGCGCCTAGAGTCCCCGGGCGTGAGCTACCTCGCGGCGCCCGACCGCTACGACTCGATGCCCTACCGCCGCTGCGGCCGCAGCGGCCTGGAACTGCCGGCGGTGTCGCTGGGGTTCTGGCACAACTTCGGCGACGACAAGCCGTTCCAGACCCAGCGCGACATCGTCCGGCGCGCGTTCGACCTCGGCATCACGCACATGGACCTCGCCAACAACTACGGGCCCCCCTACGGGGCCGCCGAGACGAACTTCGGCCGGCTGATGAAGGAGGACCTGGCCCCCCACCGCGACGAGCTGGTGATCTCCTCCAAGGCCGGCTGGGACATGTGGCCCGGCCCCTACGGCGACCGCGGTTCGCGCAAGTACCTCACGGCGTCGCTGGACGCCTCGCTGAAGCGCATGAACCTCGAGCACGTCGACATCTTCTACCACCACCGTCCCGACCCCGAGACGCCGCTGGAGGAGACGATGGGGGCGCTGGACGCCGTCGTGCGCTCCGGCAAGGCCCTGTACGTGGGGATCTCCTCCTACGGCCCCGAGCGCACCCTGGAGGCCTCGCGGATCCTGCGCGAGCTGGGCACGCCGCTGCTGATCCACCAGCCCTCGTACTCCATGTTCAACCGCTGGATCGAGTCCGGCCTGCTGGACGTCCTGGAGGCCGAGGGGGTCGGCTGCATCCCCTTCACCGCGCTGGCCCAGGGCCTGCTCACGGACCGCTACCTCGACGGGGTGCCCGCCGGCTCGCGGGCCGCCCAGGGCAAGTCGCTGGACCCGGGGATCCTCACCGAGGAGAACCTGCGGCGCATCCGCGGGCTGAACGAGATCGCCGCCGGGCGCGGGCAGACGCTGGCGCAGCTGGCGCTGTCGTGGGTGCTGCGCGACCGGCGGGTCACCACGACCCTCATCGGCGCCAGCAGCGTGCAGCAGGTGGAGGACAACGTGGCCGCCGTGGCGAACCTCGACTTCACCGAGGACGAGCTCACCGCCATCGACGAGTTCGCCGTCGACTCCGGCGTCGACCTGTGGGCCCAGGCGCGCGAGGCCGGCGACACCGCGTCCTGACGGCACCGGCCCCGGTCCCCGCGCGGGGGGCCGGGGCCGGTGGCGCCTCGGGAGCCGGGCTCAGCCCAGCTCGGCGGTGCTGGGGCGCTTGCCCGCCCGCACCGGCACGAACGCGATCACCAGGCCGGCGAACGCCAGCACCAGGTGCAGCGCGCTCGTCGGCCAGTTCGCGTTCAGGGCGTTGTCGTCGGCGTTGTTGGAGTACGCGAACAGCGCGATGCCGACCGCCACCAGGAAGATCCCGTACCACCGCGCGCGCCGCGCACCGGTGCGGGCCAGGACGCCGAGCGCGCCCAGCACCAGGTGCAGCACGTTCGACAGCGGATTCACGGCGAAGCCGATCACCTGCTGCTCGTGGGTGCCCTCCGTCCACCCGCTGAACCCGGTCACGAAGAACCCCGCGACGCCGAACGCGATCAGCAGGACGCCGACCAGGAGCGACAGGTGCTGCCCCGCGGTGGTGCGGGGCCGCTCCACCGACACCTTCCCCGCCATGTTCAAGCTCATGGGGGACAGGTGCCCCGACCGGGCCCGGCTGAAACCGTCCGACGCTCAGCCGCGCCGAGCGGCCGGCAGCTCCACGGTGAACACCGACCCGCCGCCGGGGCGCGGCGCGTGGCGCACGTCGCCGCCGTTGGCCAGCAGCAGCTCGCGCACGATGTACAGCCCCAGCCCGGTGCCGCGCACCGTGCCGGCGGTGGCGTCGGCGCGGGCCATGCGCTCGAAGAGCCGGCCGCGGAACTCCTCCGGCACGCCGGGACCGGCGTCGTCCACGTGCACCAGGACCCGGTCCCCGGCCGCCTCGGCGCGCACCGCGGTGGCGCCCGCGCCGTACTTCACCGCGTTGGACAGCAGGTTGACGAGCACCTGCTCCAGGTGGCCCGGCTGCACGGACGCCACCAGGTCCGGCGGGCAGTCCACGGCCGTGGCCGCCCCCGGCACGCTGGCCAGGGCGGCGTCGACGACGTCGCGCACGCGCACCGGTTCCGGGGTGGCGCTCAGCTGCCCCGCGTCCACGCTGACCATCGCCAGCACCTCGCGCAGGATGGTGTCCAGGCGCTGGGCGCCGCGGTGCACGGCCTCGGCGCTGCGGCGCCGGTCGGCCTCCTCCAGCTGGTCCCAGCACTGCACGGCCAGCTCCGAGTACCCCTGGATCGAGGCGAGCGGGTTGGCGATCTCGTGCCCGAGCATGCCGATGAGGTCCAGCTTGAGCTGGTTGGCGGCCTCCAGCTCCCGGTTGCGCTCGGCCAGCTGCGCCTGCTCGGCCAGCCGCTGCGTCACGTCCTCCACCTGCGCGACCAGGTACAGCGGGTCCCCCTGCTCGTCGCGGACCACGGCGCTGCGCAGCCGCACCCACAGGGTGCGCCCGTCGGCGTGCACGAAGCGCGTCTCGGTGGTGGCGGTGTCCAGCTCACCGGCGACCAGGCGGGCGGTGAGGGCGAAGCCGTCGGCGGCGTCCCAGGGGTGCTGCAGGTCGCGCAGCCCCATGCGCGACAGCCGCTGGGGGGAGTGGCCGGTGATCTCGGCCATGGCCGCGTTGGCCTGCAGGAAGTCGCCCGCGTCGGCCGCGTCCAGGCTGGTCAGCACCATGCCCAGCGGGGAACCGTCGAACATCATGCGGAAGCGCTGCTCGCTCATCTCCAGCGCCTCCAGCGCGGCGGTGCACTCGGCCAGAAGGGTGGCGTTGCGCGCGGCGTCGTCGGCGTGGCGCAACCCGGCGGCCAGGCTGCCGGCGAGCAGCTGCAGCAGCTGGGCGTCCTCCGCGGTGAAGGCGCCGGCGGTGCCGCTGGAGACCTTCAGCACGCCCACCGTCCGGTTGCCGCTGACCAGCGGGGCGGTGCACGTGGAGCGCACCCCGGTGCGCTCGCACGCCTCGGCGTCCACCCGGGGGCCGGTCGCGGTGTCCTCGCACACCACGGAGAGCCCCTGCTCGATCGCGGTGCCCGACAGCGACCCGGCGGCGGGCAGGCGCAGCCCCGCGTGGGCGGCCAGCGCGCCGGCGGTGGCGGCGTAGCGCAGCTGCCCGGCCTCCAGCAGCTCCACGACGGCCCCGTCGGCGGCCTCGAACGCGGCCACCGCACCGTCGGCGACGGCCTGCAGCACGGCCGCCCGGTCGGCGCCGGCGGCGGCGACCGCCTGCTGCACCCGCACCGTCGTCAGCAGCACGCGGCTGCGGCGGCGGGTCCGCTCCTGCTCGTCGCGTCGTTCGGTGACGTCCTCCATCTGCACCACGCGGCGCTGCTCGCCGGTGGGGGTCAGGACGGTGGTGACGTGCGAGCGCACCAGCAGGTGACCGGCGTCGGCGCGCCGCAGCCGGTGCTCGACCGCGACCGCGCTGCCGGGCGCGGCGTCGGCCTGCGCGCCGGCGACCCGGCAGACCGCCAGGTCCTCCGGGTGCACGAGGTCCGCGGTGGTCAGGCCCAGCAGCTCGCCCGCGCCGCGGCCCAGCAGGGCGGCCAGCGCCGGGTTCACCTGCACGATCGTCCCGTCCGCCTCGAGGACGGCGATCCCCGAGGGGCTGGCGTCGAACGTGGTGCGCGAGAGCTCCTCGCTGCGGGCCAGCGCCTGCTCGGCGGCGCGGCGCGGGCGCAGGTCGCGCAGGAACGCGTGGCAGCGGCGCTCCCCGGCCACCCAGGTGGGCCAGATGGTGATCTCCACGGGCACGCGGGTCCCGTCGCGGTGCAGCGCCTCGACCTGCACGGGGCGCCCGGACACCGTCCGCTCACCGGTGGCGCGGTAGCGGGCCAGGCCCGCGTCGTGCGCCCGCCGCAGCTCCGGCGGGACGACGACCTCCGTCATCGGCAGGCCCAGCACCTCGGTGCGCTCCCAGCCCAGCAGGTCGGCGGCGGCCTGGTTCCAGTCGGTGAGCACCCCGTCGTCGTCGATGGAGACGAACGCGTCCGGTGCGCAGGCCAGTGCCTGGCGCAGCACCTCGAGCTCCGCCCGCTCGGCGGCGCCCAGCGCCCGCTCCGGGCCGGTGGGGGTGCGCCGCACGACCGTGGAACCCTCCTGCACGTCCGCTCGAACCACCTTCCCGTGTCCTGCCGGCGTGGGCCCCTCGCCCACCCGTCCGTTCATCGGCGCGTCCCGCCGGTGGTTGAGTCCTGGACCACCTCGCTGGGCGTCATCGGCTCACCACCCCGCGGGTTCGTCGGCCGGCACCGCCCCGGCGGGGTCCAGCAGGGCGGCGGTGAACTCCGCGGCGACGGCGCTGAAGGTGCGGCACGTGCGCTCCAGCTCCTCGCGCAACCCGTTCAGGGACCGGCCGGCCGGGGCCTCGCCGCCGCGCGCCCGCGCCTCCAGGTCGGCGCACAGCTGGGCCAGGACCTCCGCGCCCAGGTTGGCGGCGGACCCCTTCAGGCTGTGCGCGCGGGTCTCCAGCTCGCGCGCGTCCCCCGACGCCAGGGCGTCCTCCAGGTCGGCGACGGCGCCGGGGGCGCGCTCGACGAACGAGGTGAGCAGCTGCGCGAACAGCGCCCGGTCGGCGTCGGTGTCCGCGCCGCCGAGGTCGGCGATGCGGGCGCGCACGGCCACCTCCAGCGGAACCGTCACCGGGACCCCCGCCGGGGCAGACGCCCGCGGGTCCGGCGCTCCGGCGGCCTGCGCCCACCACGCGCCGGCGGGGGCGTCGCCCACCGCCGAGAGCGCCCTGGCGAGCGCGTTCTCCAGCTCGCGGGCCCGCACCGGCTTGGTGAGGTGGTCGTCCATGCCGGCCTCGCGGCACGCGTCGCGGTCCTCGGACAGGACGCTGGCGGTCAGCGCGATGATGCGCGGCTGCAGCTCCCCGGGGACCTCGGAGCGGATGAGCCGGGTGGCCTGCAGGCCGTCCATCTCGGGCATGTGCAGGTCCATCAGGACGACGTCGTAGCGCGAGGCGCGCGCCGCCTCGAGGGCCTGCAGGCCGTTGTCGACGGTGTCGACCTCGTGGCCGAACTTCGCCAGCAGGAGCTGGGCGACCTTCTGGTTGACCGCGTTGTCCTCGGCGAGCAGCACGCGCAGGGCGGTGCCGCGGGCCACGGGCGCCGCGGCGGGGTCCTCGGCGGCGCGGCGCGGCGCGGCGGGGTCCTCGGTGGCGGGAGTCGCGGTGGCGGGTCGCGCGGTGGTGGAGCCCGCGCCGGTCCCGGCGGCGCCGAGCAGCCCGCGCAGCGCCTCCTCCAGCAGGGTGGCGCGCACCGGCTTGCTCAGGACGGCGTCGACGACGCCGGCCGCCGTGGCCGAGGGGTGCCGCTGGCCGCTGGTCAGCAGCACCAGCGGCAGGTCGCGGCCCGTGGGCAGCGCCCGCAGCGCGTTCGCCAGCTCCTCGCCGTCGGTGCCGGGCATGTGCATGTCCACCAGCGCGGCGTCGAAGGCCCGGCCGCCCGCGACCAGGGCGAGCGCCTCGCCGGCGGAGGACACCCCCGTGCAGGTGGCGCCCCAGCCCTGCAGCTGCAGCTGCAGCACGCGGCGGTTGGTGGCGTTGTCGTCGACGACGAGGACGTCGCGCCCGGTCAGGTCGGCGGTGGGGAGGGCCGTCGCGGCGAGCGCGCCGGTGGTCTCGGCCAGCGGGACGTCCAGGGTGAACGTGGAGCCGATGCCGGGGGTGCTGTCGACCCGCAGGGCGCCGCCCATGGCCTCGGCCAGCCCCGAGCAGATCGCCAGGCCCAGGCCCACACCGCCCTGCGGGCGGGTGAAGGGGTCCAGCGGCGCGAACGAGCGGAACAGCTCGCCGATGCGCTCGGCGGGGATGCCGGTCCCGGTGTCGCGCACCGAGAAGCGCACCAGCGGTGCGGTGCCGGGCGCGCCGGGGACGACGACGGTGCTGAGCACCACCTCGCCGCGGGAGGTGAACGTCACGGCGTTGCGCAGCAGGTGCGCCAGCACCTGGTGCAGGCGGGGCGCGTCGCCGCGCAGCGCCGCCGGCACGGCGGGGGAGACCTCGACGACCAGTTCCAGGCCCTTGGCGCCCGCCTCGTGGCGCACGAGCGCTGCGGCACCCGCGACGCAGGCGCGCACGTCGAACGGCTCGTCGGCCAGGCGCAGGCTGCCGGCCTGCAGCTGGGAGAAGTCCAGGACCTCGTCGATGACGACGAGCAGGGTCTCACCGCTGTCGCGGACGGTCTCGGCCAGCTCGCGCTGGTGGGGGTCCAGGGGGGTGTCCAGCAGCAGGTCGGTCATGCCGATCACGGCGTTCATCGGCGTGCGGATCTCGTGGCTCATCGTCGCCAGGAACGCCGACTTGGCCCGGTCCGCCGCGACGGCCTTGTCGCGCGAGGCCACCAGGACCTCCAGCGCGGTGTTCACGGCCTGGCCCACGGCGACGACCTCGGCCGGCCCGGTGACGACGGCCGGCTCGGTGGCCTCCCCGGCGGCGAGCCGCTGCGCGGCGGCGGCCACGCCCTGCACGGGCCGCACGATGCGCCGGTCCACCCACAGGGCCCCGGCGGCCAGCAGCAGGACGAGGCAGGTGGTGCCGGCCAGGATCAGGGCGCGGGTGCGGGCGGCGTTCAGCGTGGCGGTGCGCTGCTGCTGCGCGAGCAGGGCGCGCTCGTCGGCCTCCAGGACGTCCAGCGCGGCGGTGATGCGCTGCATCGCCCGGCGCCCGTCGTCGGTGGCGATCACGGCCTGCGCGGCGGGGAAGCCGGCGCTGCGGCGCAGGGCGATGGTGTTCTGCATCTCCGACAGCTTGGCCGCCACCGCGCTGCGCAGCTCGTCCCGCGCGGCCGCGGCCGCGGCGCTCGTGCCGGTCTCGTCCACGAGCTCGTCGACGAGCCCGCCGACGTCGCCGACGGCCTGCTCGTACGGTTCCAGGTAGTACTCGCGCCCGGTGATGACGTACCCGCGCTGACCGCGCTCGGCGTCGCGCACCAGCACGCGCAGGGTGGCGATGTCGTCCAGCACCGCGTGGGTGGCGTCGACGTCGGCGCGCTCGGCCAGCAGCGTCTGGATGCGCGCGTACGAGCTGCCGCCCAGCACGAGGGTCGTCGTGATCGCCAGCAGCAGGCCCGCGGTGAGCATCCGGGCGATCGAGGAGCGGGCGCGCGGTGCGCGCGGGGCGGTGGTCACCAGGCGGCGGCGGAGCCGGCGGTCGCCAGCGCCTGCTCGATCGCGGTGCACAGGGCGGTCAGCACGACGGGCTTGGTGAGGTAGACCGCGCCCAGGGCCCGGCCCGCCTCGATGTCCGCCGGCTGCACCCGGCCGCTGAGGAAGATCACCGGCAGGTGCTCGTAGTCTTGCTGCCCGCGCAGGTCCGCGACCATCTCCAGGCCCGTCGTGCCCGGCAGGGACACGTCGCTGACCAGGACGTCCGGCGCGCCGCGCTCGGCCATGACCGCCAGGGCCGCCGCCGCCGACTCCGCCCCGATCACGCGGTGCCCCGCGGCGCGCAGCCGCAGGTCCAGCAGGGTGCGGATGTCCGCGTCGTCCTCGACGACCAGCACCTTGGCCATGACCGGTTCCTCCCTCGGCTCTTCGGCGGTGCGGGGGCGTCGCCGCCGCACCGGCCCTGCGCACCGCCGCCGCAGCGGCCGGGTGCACCTGACGCACCAGTCATCGGCAGCGGTGGCGCTGAGGTGAAGCGCCACTCGTCCGCCCGTCGACCGGCGCCTCCGGACGGGCAGCCGGTCACGCACCGTCACCGCCCCTGGGGCTCAAGGCGGCTGCCCCGGTGCCGATGACCACCACGGCGCGGTTCGGCAGGGAGCCCGGACGCGCTCCGCCGATCAGCAGACGGGAGGGCGGGGGACGTGCACCACCGAGACGCCCGGGCACCCGGGGCCACCGCGACCAGGGCGCTCGCGCACCCCACCCTCTCCAGCGTCCTGTTCGCGGCGCTGTTCACCGCCACGATGGTGGTGGGCCGCCACACGGTCCCCGAGGGCGGAGCGCTGGCGCTCGTCTCGCCGTGCGCCGGGATCGCCGCCGTCTGGTTCAGCGCCTCGCGCAGCGCCCGCGGGCGCGCGCTCGACGCCGCCCTGCTCGTGGTGCCCGGCGTCGTCGTGCACCTGGCGACCGGCGCGACGCCCCTGCTGGCCGTCGCCGCCACCCTCGCCACCCTCGCCCAGACCCTCCTGTTCACGGTGCTCCTGCGCCGCTGGTGCCCCGGCGCCGGCCCCGGGCAGCCGCTGCGCGGGGTTCCGCAACTGGTGCGCCTGCTCGCCGCGTGCGGCATCGCCGTCACGGTCGGCGGTGTCCTCGCCGCCTCCGCCGCCGCCTGGGAGACCGACCGCACCGGGTGGGTCGACCTGCTCACCTGGGTGGCGCGCAACGGCCTGGCGGTCCTGCTGATCGGCTGCGCGGGCCTGCGGCTGGTGACGGCGGGCGCCCGCCGACCGCGGACCGCGGAGGCCGTCCTCGCCTTCGTGGTCTCGGCGGCCGCCTACACCGCCCAGTTCGCGCTGCTGGGCAGCCTGCCCGTGACGTTCCTGCTGCCGGTGCTCACCGTGTGGGTGGCGCTGCGCTTCCGCAGCCGCACCGTCGTGCTGCACTGCCTGTTCACCGGTGCCTGCGCCGTCGTCTTCACGCTGCACGGGCACGGACCGTTCGCAGCGGTGGGCGACCACACCGCGCGGGCCCTGCTCGTGCAGGGGCACGCCGCCGTGGCCGCCGTCATCGGCCTCGTGCTCGCCCTCGGCCGCGACGAGCGCGACGAGCTCCTGGCGGAGGTGCGCCGCCAGGCCGCCGACGCGCAGCGGCAGGCCGAGGCCGCCGAGCTGCTCACCGGTGCGCTGCGCTCCCTGAACGCCGCCACCGACACCCGCGAGGCGCTGTGCGAGGCCACGGCCCGCATCACCGGCGCCGACGGGGTCTACCTCGCCGAGCCCGACGGCCGCGGCGCCCTGGTCAGCCGGGCGGTCTGGGGCGAGGGGATGGTGCCGGTGAGCATCGCCGTCGGCGAGCCCACCGTGCTCGCCGACGCGTTCCGGCGCGGTGAACCCCTGTTCGTCAGCGACCTCGCCGAGTGCACCGGCGCCTCGGCGCGGCTGCGCGACGCGCTGGGCGCCGTCTCGGTCGCCTACCAGCCGATCACCACCGCCGGCGGGCAGACCGCCGGCCTGCTCGCCAGCGTCTGGCGCACCCGGGTGCAGGAACTGCCCGCGCAGGCCCGCGCCGTCATGGCCGCCCTGGCCCAGGAGGCCGCGCACGGCATGGAGCGCGCCGACCTGCTGGCGCAGCTCGCCCTGGCCGCGGAGCGCGACCCCCTCACCGGCCTGGCCAACCGCCGCCGCTGGGACGAGGCCACCGGCAAGGAGATCGCCCGCGCCGCCCGCACCGGCCTGCCGCTGTCGTTCTGCCTGATCGACCTGGACCACTTCAAGCGGTACAACGACACGCAGGGCCACCTGGCCGGCGACGACCTGCTGCAGGAGTTCGCCGACGCCGCGAGCGGGTGCCTGCGCGAGGTGGACACCCTGGCCCGCTGGGGCGGGGAGGAGTTCGTCCTGGCCCTGCCCGGGTGCAGCGCCGCCGGGGCGCGCGCGGTCGCCGACCGCATCCGCGCCGCGGTGCCGCGCGGGCAGACCTGCACCATCGGGGTCGCCCAGTGGCAGCCGGGCCTGAGCGCCGCGGAGGCCGTCGCCCTGGCCGACATCGCCCTGTACGAGGGCAAGGAGGCGGGGCGGGACACCACCGTCGTCAGCGGTGCGGCACCCGCCCCCGCGCCCGTCCCCTGAAACCCCGACCCACCCCACCCCAGCGGTGATCTTGCACGGGTGAACGTTGACCCGTGCAAGATCAC
>NZ_JBKBCT010000173.1:0-598 GCF_050871525.1 Kineococcus auxinigenes
GAGCGTAGGAATGACCACTGATAGACCAGTCGGCCTCACAGAAGAATTGAATTGCATGATCAGTTGAAGAACGGGAGCTCACGCATGTAGGTTGATCCGGCTGCCCAGGTGAGGAGGATGACAACGTTCATAGCCGATAGGGCAATGAATTGACTCCCCGAGTTCGTGTAGGGGGTGAGCGACGGGCTGAGCGTTAAAAACAAGATGACTGGGTACATACCGTAAATGAAGCGATACCCAAAATAAGGCAACGTGAGAAACGGCACGCAGATAATGGCTAGCCGAAGCGAAATGACATAAGTCTTGTCAGACAAGATATTGCTGGTTCTTACTCCGTTTCGGCGAAACAGGATCGGAGCCAGCAATGCGGAAACAACGCAGGAAAAGGAAAGGATGCGAATCCAAAGCTCGCTGCTTTCGTGCATCGTGTACTTGTTGATCTCGTACAGAAAGCGTGAAACAAAAGGCAGCTCAATGGAGCTGTGCAGAGAGTGGACGGTGAGCAGAATCAGCCCTGCCATTAACGGCAGGAAGACCTTCCAGTTCTGTCGCGCCAGAAAGTACCCGAGCAATACCAGGCCGGCGCTTGTATGAAAGG
>NZ_JBKBCT010000174.1:0-595 GCF_050871525.1 Kineococcus auxinigenes
GGGCGCACCGGCCCACCGTGGCGGAGCGCCGCGCCGCGGCAACCCCCCCCGGAGCGCCCCGCCCCGGACTACCCGCACGCCACGGCCACCGGCAGCATGCTGCGCGGGCGCCATTCAAAGAGCAGCAGCTCCACCGCCAGCAGCAACGCGGCCACCGGCGTGCCGAACACCGCCGTCATGCCCGCCGTGGCACCCGCCACCAGCAGCGTCTTGCGCTCGGCGGCGGTCAGCTTGAAGAACTGCGCGAACAGCGAGCCGATTGCGCCGCCGGTCATGATGATCGGGCCTTCCGCACCGAACGGCCCGCCGCTGCCGATCACGATGCCCGACGACAGCGGCTTGAGTACCGCCACCTTGGGCGACATCTTGCTCTTGCCGAACAGGATGGCTTCAATGGCCTCGGGAATGCCGTGCCCGCGAATCTTCTCCGAGCCGAAGCGCGCCATCAGCCCGACGATCAGCCCGCCAATGACCGGCACCACGATCACCCACAGCCCCAGCGTGTTGGCTGCCGGCGAACGGTCTGCCAGCGACAGCGTCTGGAAGAAGAACAGGTTGGTGAAGAAGCGGATCAGGTTGAGCAGTGCCACCGCCG
>NZ_JBKBCT010000040.1:0-37451 GCF_050871525.1 Kineococcus auxinigenes
TACCGGCAGGGGCCAACACCGCGGAACGATCGAGAAAAGCTACTCCCTCTCACTGCCGGCCCCGGGGCCCGGGCCGGCCGCCCCGTGGCGGGGCGCCCGAGCGCCGCGACCGCGGCGGCCAGGCAGACGAGGGTGGCGGCCATCAGCCAGCCGCCCAGCACGTCGGTGGGCCAGTGGGCCCCGAGCCACACCCGGTCGGCACCGATCAGGAGCAGCACCAGCGCCCCCGCGCCCGCCCGCAGGAGCAGGCGGCCGCCCGAGCGGGCCGGCGGCGCCAGCAGCACCAGCGCGCCCAGCACGACGGTGCCGGAGGCGAAGGCGTGCCCGGAGGGGAACGACCCGCCGTCCGAGCCGGTCAGCCCCGCCTCCAGCGCCGGGCGCACCCGGCCCACCAGCAGCTTCAGCAGCGGCGAGGCCAGGGCCGCCACCGCGCCGGCGGCCAGCGCGCACAGCGCGTCCCGGCGCCGGCCCGAGCGGGCGCAGGCCAGGACCCCGACGAGCCCGGCGAGGTACACCCACACCGGTTCGGTGACGTGCTCGACGACCTGCGCCGCGCGGGTCAGCGCCGGGGCGTCCAGGGCGGCGGAGACCGCGACCCGCGACAGCGGGCCGTCCAGCCCCGCGCTCGCCCCGGACACCACGACCGCGGTCAGCACCGCGGCGGCGGCGGCGCACACCGCGGCCGCGGTCAGCGCCCGCCGCGGCGATCGGCTGCTGCGCTCAGGCACCGTGCTCAGGCACCGGGGGTCTTGCGCTCCTCGGGCTTGGCGTCCACCCCGGCCTCCTTGCGCTGCTGCGCGGTGATGGGCGCCGGTGCGGAGGTCAGCGGGTCGAAACCGCCGCCGGACTTCGGGAAGGCGATGACCTCGCGGATGGAGTCCGCGCCGGCCAGCAGCGCCACCACGCGGTCCCAGCCGAGCGCGATGCCGCCGTGCGGCGGGGCGCCGTAGGCGAAGGCGTCCAGCAGGAACCCGAACTGCTCGCGCGCGGTGTCGTCGTCGATGCCCATGACGGAGAAGACGCGCTCCTGCACGTCGCGGCGGTGGATGCGGATCGAGCCGCCGCCGATCTCGTTGCCGTTGCAGACGATGTCGTAGGCGTTGGACAGCGCCGAGGCGGGGTCGGTGTCGAAGGTGGCCAGGTGCTCCGGCTTGGGCGCGGTGAACGCGTGGTGCACCGCGTTCCAGGCGCCGGTGCCGACGGCGACGTCGTCGTCCTCGGCGGCGCTCTTGAACATGGGGGCGTCCACCACCCACAGGAACGACCAGGCGGACTCGTCGATCAGGCCGCAGCGGCGGGCGATCTCCCCGCGCGCGGCGCCCAGCAGCGCGCGCTGGGCGTTCACCGGGCCCGCCGCGAAGAAGATGCAGTCGCCGGGGTTCGCGCCCACGTGGGCGGCGATCCCGGCCCGCTCGTCCTCGGAGAGGTTCTTGGCCACGGGGCCGCCGAGCTCGCCGTCCTCGCCGACCAGCACGTACGCCAGCCCCTTGGCGCCGCGCTGCTTGGCCCAGTCCTGCCACGCGTCCAGCGTCTTGCGCGGCTGGGAGGCGCCGCCGGGCATGACGACCGCACCGACGTACGGGGCCTGGAACACGCGGAAGGGCGTGCTCGCGAAGAACTCCGTGCACTCGACGAGCTCCACGCCGAAGCGCAGGTCGGGCTTGTCGCTGCCGTAGCGCGCCATCGCCTCGGCGTACGTCATGCGCGGCAGGGGCAGCTGGACCTCGTGGCCGATGAGCCGCCACAGCGCGGCGACGAGCTCCTCGCCCAGGGCGATGACGTCGTCCTGCTCGACGAAGCTCATCTCGATGTCGAGCTGGGTGAACTCCGGCTGCCGGTCGGCGCGGAAGTCCTCGTCCCGGTAGCAGCGGGCGAGCTGGTAGTAGCGCTCGACGCCGCCGACCATGAGCAGCTGCTTGAACAGCTGCGGGCTCTGCGGCAGCGCGTACCAGGAACCCGGCGACAGGCGGGCCGGGACGATGAAGTCGCGCGCACCCTCGGGGGTGGAGCGCGTCAGCGTCGGCGTCTCGACCTCGGTGAAGCGGTGCGCCTCCAGCACGGCGCGGGCCGCGCGGCTCGCCTCGCTGCGCAGCTTGAGCGCCCGCGCCGGGCCCGAGCGGCGCAGGTCCAGGTAGCGGTGCTTCAGCCGCACCTCCTCGCCGACGTTGAGGGTGTCGTCGACCTGGAACGGCAGCGGGGCGGCCTCGCTGAGCACCTCCAGCGCGGTGGTGTCGACCTCGACCGCACCGGTGGGGATGGCGGGGTTCTCGTTGCCCTCCGGGCGCAGCCGGACCTGGCCGGTGATGCGCACGCAGTACTCGTTGCGCAGCTCGTGGGCGCCGCCGGCGTCGAGGATCTCGTCGCGCGCGACGACCTGCACGACGCCCGAGGCGTCGCGCAGGTCCAGGAAGGCCACCCCGCCGTGATCGCGCCGCCGCGCCACCCAGCCGGTGAGCGTGACGGTCTGGCCTGCGTGGCCGGCGCGCAGCGCGCCGGCCTCGTGGGTGCGGAGCACGGGGGGTCCTCTCGTCGTCAGTGCGCGGGAGTGCGCGACGACGATCCTACGGACGCGCGGCCCCCGCGGGCGTGCGGGCGGCCCGCCGGGCCTCAGCGCCCGTGCGCGCCCGCCGCACCGGCCGAGCCGGCCGAGCCGGCCTCCGCGCCGGCGAGCTCACCGGCCAGGCGCAGCGCCACCCGGTCCAGCAGCACCAGGTTCGCCGTGGGCTCGGTGAACACGGCCAGCACGTGGGCGTGGTCGACGGCGTAGACGACGAGGTTGCCGTCCGCGCCGCGCACGGTCGTGCAGCGCAGCTCCCCCAGGACGTTGGCCGCGGCGGCGCGCTGGGCCAGACCCAGCACGGCGGCGACCACGGCGGCGGCGCCCGCGTGGTCGGCCTCGGGGCCGTCGTCGTGGAAGGCCAGGCCGTCGGTGCGGGCGATGAGCACCCGGCGCACCCCCTCGACGCCCCGGCGCAGCACGGTGCCGGCGCGCGCGGCGTGGTACTTGACGATCATCCCCGGTCCCCCCCGGTCGTCGCGAGCGGTGCGGTGCCGGCGGTGCGGGTCGCGGCCAGGGCCACCCCGTCCAGCAGCAGGTGCAGCACGGCGCGGCAGTCGGCGGCCGCGCGCGGGTCGCAGGCGATCAGGGCCTGCGGCGGCACGCCGAGCAGCGCGGCCAGCGGCGCGCGGGTGCCGCCCGGGTCGGCCCAGCGGTTGACGGCCACCAGCCGCGGCGCGGCGGGGGCCAGCCGGGCGAGGTCCGCCGCGACGGCGGCCGCCTCCTGCACGCTGCGCGAGCGCGAGGCGTCCACGAGCACGGCGTAGGCGTCGGCGCCCTGCATCAGCAGCTCGCGCATGAACCCGAAGCGGTCCTGCCCGGGGGTGCCGAAGAGCGTGACGGTGGTGTCGGGCCAGGCCGAGCCGGCGGGTGCGGCGACCTGCAGCGCGAGGTGGTCCATGGCCACGGTCGTGGACGTCTTCAACGCGGCGGTGCCGTCGCTGACGGCGGTCTCGGTCGTGGCGTGCGCGCCCGGGGCGCCTGCGGCGAGGGTGGCCACGAAGGTGGTCTTGCCCGCGCCGAAGGGGCCGCTGACGACGATCTTGCGGGTGGGTGGCACCGACGGCTCCTCGGCGGGTCGGGTGAGCGGGTGGGGCGGTGCTCCCGGCGGCGCGGGCGCCCGGACCCCGCCGGGGTCCGGGCGCCCCGGTCCGGGCGGGAGGTTCAGACCTCCAGGGCGCGCTCGAGCTGGGTGAGCTGGCGGCGGGCCATGGCCAGGTTCGAGGAGTCCTTCTTCAGCACCAGGTACAGGAACAGGCCGTGCCCGGTGGCCGACTGCAGCAGGCGGATCAGGTGGATCTGCGTGCCCAGGGTGATGAGGATGTCCTCGATCTTCTCCTCCAGGCCCAGGCGCTGCATCGTGCGCAGCTTGGCGCGCACGACGTCGGTGTTGCCGGCGGCGGCGACGTCCAGGTCGATGGCGCCGCCACCGGCCTGGCCCAGGGACATGCCGCTCTCCCAGTCCACGAGGGCGACGGCGGTCGCGCCGTCGATCTCCAGGGCGGCCTTGAGGGTGGCGTCGACGTTGGCCATGGGTTTCCTCCCGTTCGCAGGACCGCGGGCGGCGGCTGCTCCACGGCCCGTCACGTCCTCCCCCGGTCCTTCGACTCCGCGCAGTGCCCGCTGAACGGCGCGGTGGTCGGCGAACGGGTGAACCCGTGACCGGACGGGGCTCCCGCCGTGTCCGGGGGGTGCGCCACGCTGACGAGGTGAGCCGCACCGCACCGCGCCGGCCGGCGCCCGCGCACCCGGACCTGCCCGCCCCCGCCGACCTCGTGCCCACCGCCGCGCCGCCGGCCGCCGGTGCCGCGCACGACGACCTGCTCCTGGACGGGGTGGACCTGTCGGGGGCGGACGCCACCGACGCGCGCTTCCTGAGCTGCCTGCTGCGGGGCTGCCGCGGCGACGACCTGGTGCTGACCGGTGCCCGGTTCGTGGACTGCCGGGTCAGCGGCCTGGCGGCGACGGCGCTGTCGCTGCGCGCCTCCAGCTGGCGCGAGTGCGCCCTGGAGCAGGTGCGGGTGGGGGCGCTGTCCGCCCCGGGCGCGGAGCTGACCCGGGTCGCGGTGGTGGGCGCGCGGGTGGACTTCGCGGACCTGCGCGAGTCGTCCTTGACCGACGTGACGTTCACCGGCTGCGACCTGCGCGACGTCGACGCCACGGGGGCCCGCTGGACGCGGGTGCGCTTCGAGGACTGCCGGCTCGGCGCGCTGGAGGCCGCCTCGGCGCGCCTGGTGGACGTGGACGTCTCCACCAGCGAGCTGGACGGCGTCAGCGGGGTGGGCGGGCTGCGGGGGCTGGTCGTCAGCGAGGTGCAGCTGCTGCGGCTGGCGCCGCTGCTCGCGGCGCACCTGGGGATCACCGTGGCCGGGTGAGCGCAGTCTTCACCGCTGCAGCTGGCGCAGCCACGGGTTGCCGGCGCGCTCGCGGCCGATCGTGGTGGCGGGCCCGTGGCCGGGCAGCACGTCGGTGGCGTCGTCCAGCGGCAGCACCCGGGTGGCCAGGGTGCGCAGCATCGCCTCGCCGTCCCCGCCGGGCAGGTCGGTGCGGCCGATGGAGCCGGCGAACAGCACGTCGCCGGCCAGCAGCAGGTCGCTCTCGCCGGGGCGGGCGACGCTGAACAGCGCCGAGCCCTCGGTGTGCCCGGGCGCGTGGCTGACGCTCACGTCCAGGCCGGCCACGGCCAGCCGGGCGCCGTCGCCGACGGTGACGACGTCGTCGGGTTCGCGCCAGGGCCCCGCACCGGCGGACTGCAGGGCCGCGCGCAGCTGCGGGCCCATCCCGGCGAGGGGGTCGCGCAGCCGGTGCGCGTCGTCGGCGTGGATCGTCGCCGCGACGCCGTGCGCGCCGCACACGGGGGTGACCGACCAGGTGTGGTCGAAGTGGCCGTGGGTGAGCAGCACCGCGGCCGGGCGCAGCCGGTGGCGGCGCAGCACCTCGGCCAGCGGGCCGGCCACGTCGACGCCCGGGTCCACGACCACGCACTCCTCGCCCGCCGCGGGCGCCACGACGTGGCAGTTCGTCCCGGCGACGGTGGCCACCACGGTCTCCACGAGCACGTCCCCGAGCGTAGGGGCCCCGGGACGAGCACGCCGGGCGACCGGGCGGGGACGTCGAGTCACCACCTGCGCCGTCCGGGGACCGCGGGACCTAGACTGCGGCGGGTGAGCGAGCACCCCCAGGAGCCGGCGTCCGCCCAGGACGT
Organism: Kineococcus auxinigenes; assembly: GCF_050871525.1. Lineage (NCBI taxonomy): Bacteria > Bacillati > Actinomycetota > Actinomycetes > Kineosporiales > Kineosporiaceae > Kineococcus > Kineococcus auxinigenes. The sequence goes on from NZ_JBKBCT010000040.1 coordinate 5,763, forward strand.
TCAGGACACCCCCAGCGACCCCACGGCGGCGGAGCGGACGGAGCAGGTGGAGCAGCCGGCCGAGCAGCAGGAGGGCGCCGCGGCGCAGGAGCCGCAGGCCCCCACCGGCGAACCCGTCGGCGAACCCGCGAGCGGTGCCGAGCCGGCCGCGCCGGAACCCTCCCCGGAGCCGGTCGCGGACGCCTCCTCCGAGCCGGTCGCGGACGCCTCCCCCGAGCCGGTCGCGGACGCCTCCCCCGAGCCGGTCGCGGACGCCTCCCCCGAGGTGCCCGGGCCCGCGCCCGCCGAGGAGGCCGTGCAGGGCGCCCGCGACACCGCCGACGCCGCCGCGACGCGCCCCTCCCCCGCCGCCCTGGCCGGTCGCCCCGCCCCGCGCCCGACGGCACCGGCGCCCGCGGCACCGCGCGCGCTGCCGGACGACCCCGCCGCCGAGCCCGCTGCGGCCGCCGACGTCGCGCACACCACGACGGTGGACCGCGAGGCCGCCGCGGCCTTCGGCCGGGTCGACGAGAACGGCACGGTGTGGGTGCGCCGCGCCGACGGCGAGCACGAGGTCGGGCAGTACCCCGACACCACCCCCGAGGAGGCGGTGGCGTACTTCGTGCGCAAGTACGAGGAGCTCGTCGCCCAGGTCGACCTGTTCGAGCAGCGCCTGCGCAGCACCGACCTGGCCGGCAAGGACATCGTCAGCGGGGTCACGGCGCTGCGCACCGCCCTGGCCGAGACGCGCGCCGTGGGCGACCTGGACGCGCTGACCGCGCGCGTCGAGGCGCTGGCGACCGTGGCCGACGAGGCACGGGCCGCGGCGGACCGGGCACGGGCCGCGCACCGCGAGCGGCTGCGCGCCGCCCGCGTGGCCATCGTGGAGGAGGCCGAGGCGATCGCCGCCCAGGACCCGGAGAAGGTGCAGTGGCGCGCCGCCGGTGAGCGGCTGCGGACCCTGTTCGAGGAGTGGAAGGCCGCTCAGCGCGAGGGCCGGCTGGACAAGCGCAGCGAGGACGAGCTGTGGAAGCGCTTCAGCCACGCCCGCAGCGCCTTCGACAAGGTGCGCCGCCACCACTTCGCGGCCCTGGGCGAGCAGCGCTCCAGCACCCGCTCGGAGAAGGAGAAGCTCGTCGCCGAGGCCGAGGCGCTGTCCACCTCGACCGACTGGCGCGGCACGACCACCGCCTACCGCACCCTGATGGACCGCTGGAAGGCCGCCGGCCGGCTGGGCCGCAAGGACGACGACGCCCTGTGGGAGCGCTTCCGCGCCGCGCAGGACGTCTTCTTCGCCGCCCGCACCGCGGCCAACGAGGCCGTCGACGAGGAGTTCCGCGGCAACCTGGCCGTCAAGGAGGAACTGCTCGCCGAGGCGGAGGCGCTGCTGCCGATCAAGGACCTGGGCTCCGCGAAGGCGGCGCTGCGCAGCATCCAGGACCGCTGGGAGGCCGCGGGCAAGGTGCCGCGCGCGGACCTGGGCCGCGTCGAGGCGCGGCTGCGGGCGGTGGAGACCGCGGTGCGCGACGCCGAGCAGGCCCGCTGGTCGCGCGCCAACCCCGAGGCGCAGGCTCGTGCCGGTGGGCTGGCCAGCCAGCTGGAGTCGGCGATCCGCGACCTGGAGGCGGACGTCGAGCAGGCCCGCTCCCGCGGTGACGCCCGCGCCCTGGCGCGGGCCGAGGAGGCGCTGCAGGCCCGCCGGGCGTGGCTGGACGCCGCACGGTCGGCGCTGCACGACACGGGACGCTGACGGCCCGCTGACCGGCGGGGACGCCCTGGTGCCCACAGGCCCGGGGCGTCCCGCCGCCGTCCACAGCCGGGCCGGCGACGGGGGCCCGCACCCGGCCGGCTGCGGTGGACTGCGCGAGTGCCCGGACCCGACACCTCCCCCGACTGGCTGACCGACCTGCTGCGGCGCGGACGCTGCCCGGACCCCGCCCAGCCGTGGCGTCCCGGTCCGTCCCGCAGCGCCCGCGCGGCCGTGGCGCGCGACGTGCACGACGGTCTGCTGCGCCGGCTGGCCGGAGACGTCGTCGTGGCCGCCGGGACGAGTGTCGACGCGGCCGTGCGCGCCAGGTCCCTGGCGCTGCTCGTGCCGGCCGGCGCCGTGGTGGTGGGGGTGGCAGCGGCCTGGGTGCACGTGGGCGCACCGCTGCCGGCCCCGCAGCAGGTCCAGGTGGTGCGGCGCACCGCCGCCCGCTACGCGCCCACCGGCGGCGTGCGGCTGGTCGCCTCGCGCTGCCGGCTGGAGGCCGAGGACGTCACCGAGGTGGCGGGCCTGGCGCTGACCACCCCGGCGCGGACCCTGCTGGACGTGGCCCGGAGCGACCCGCGCCGCGCGGTGCAGGTGCGCGCGCTGCTGGCGGCGGCCGGGGCGGACGGCGCCGCGGTCGAGCGCGCCGCCCTGCGCGCTCGCGGCCGCGCGCACGTGCGCACCGCCCGCCGGGCCCTGGCCGTGGGCGCGGCACCGGTGGTGCCGCGCCCGTGAGGGCTCGCGCGGTGGGTGCCCCGCGCTCAGGCGCGGTAGGCGTCGAAGACGCCGTCCACGCGGCGCACCGCGTTCAGGACGTGCCCCAGGTGGTTGGGCTCGGCCATCTCGAAGGAGAACTTCGACACCGCGACGCGGTCGCGGCTGGTGCTGACGGTCGCCGAGAGGATGTTCACGTGGTTGTCCGACAGGACGCGGGTGACGTCCGACAGCAGTCGCGCGCGGTCCAGGGCCTCGACCTGGATCTGCACCAGGAACAACCGCGAGGCGTTGGACGTGGAGGGGGCCGAACCCCACTCCACGTCCACGATGCGCTCCGGTTCGCGGCGCAGCCGGGTGACGTTCTCGCAGTCCTGCCGGTGCACCGACACCCCGGCGCCGCGCGTGACGAACCCGACGATCGGGTCGGTGGGCACCGGGGTGCAGCAGCGCGCGAGCTTGACCCACACGTCGTCGCTGCCGTTGACCACGATCCCGGCGTCCCCGCCGGTGCGGGCGCTGCGCGGCGAGCCCGGCGTGGTGGCCTCGGCGAGGTCCTCCTCGACGGCCGCCTCGCCGCCCACGGCGACGATGAGCTTGTCCACCACGTGCTGGGCGGACACGTGCTTCTCCCCGACAGCCGCGTACAGGGCGGACACGTCCGCCAGGTGCAGCTCGCGCGCCACCGCCAGCAGCGAGTCGTGGGACATCAGGCGCTGCAGCGGCAGGTGCTGCTTGCGCATCGCCCGGGCGATCTCGTCCTTGCCGAGGTCGATCGCCTCCTCGCGGCGCTCCTTGGAGAAGTACTGCTTGATCTTGTTGCGGGCCCGGGGGGACTTGACGAACTGCAGCCAGTCCCGGCTGGGCCCGGCGCCGTCCGCCTTGGAGGTGAAGACCTCCACGAGGTCGCCGTTGTCCAGCGTGGAGTCCAGCGGCACCAGACGGCCGTTGACGCGCGCGCCCATCGTGCGGTGGCCGACCTCGGTGTGCACGGCGTAGGCGAAGTCGACCGGAGTGGAACCGGCGGGCAGTTCGCGCACGTCGCCCTTCGGCGTGAACACGAACACCTGACCGGCGTTGATCTCGAAGCGCAGGTCGTCGAGGAACTCGCTGGAGGGCGACTCGCGCTGCCAGTCCACGACGGACTTCAGCCAGTCCATGTCGTTCTCGCGCCGGCCACCGCTGGCGCTGGGGTCGTCCTTGTACTTCCAGTGCGCCGCGACGCCGTACTCGGCGCGCCGGTGCATGGTGAAGGTGCGGATCTGGATCTCGACGGGTTTGCCCTCGGGCCCGATGACCGTCGTGTGCAGCGACTGGTACATGTTGAACTTGGGCATCGCGATGTAGTCCTTGAACCGGCCGGGGACCGGGTTCCACCGCGCGTGCAGGGCACCGAGGACCGCGTAGCAGTCGCGCACGGAGTCCACCAGCACCCGCACGCCCACGAGGTCGTAGATCTCCGCGAAGTCGCGCCCGCGCACGATCATCTTCTGGTAGATCGAGTAGTAGTGCTTGGGTCGGCCGGTGACCGTGGCCCGCACCCGCGCGCTCTTGAGGTCCTCCTCGATCTGGGCGCGCACCCCGGTCAGGTACTCCTCGCGAGCGGGGGCGCGGTCGGCGACCAGGCGCACGATCTCGTCGAACCGCTTGGGGTAGACCGTGGCGAAGGCCAGGTCCTCCAGCTCCCACTTCATGGTGTTCATGCCCAGCCGGTGGGCCAGCGGCGCGTAGATCTCCAGCGTCTCGCGGGCCTTCTTCTCCGCCGACGCGGCCGGCACGTACCGCCAGGTGCGCGCGTTGTGCAGGCGGTCGGCGAGCTTGATGACCAGCACGCGGATGTCCTTGGCCATCGCCACGATCATCTTGCGGACCGTCTCGGACTGGGCGGCCTCGCCGTAGGTGACCTTGTCGAGCTTGGTGACCCCGTCGACCAGCTGGGCGATCTCGTCGCCGAACTCCCGGCGCAGATCGGCCAGGGAGTAGTCGGTGTCCTCCACGGTGTCGTGCAGCAGCGCGGCGGCCAGGGTGGAGGGGGTCATGCCCAGCTCGGCGAGGATGGTCGCCACCGCCACCGGGTGGGTGATGTACGGGTCCCCGCTCTTGCGGCGCTGTCCGTCGTGGGCGTTCTCGGCGCGGTCGAAGGCGCGCTCGACGACGCTCAGGTCCGCCTTCGGGTGCGTCGTGCGCACCGTGCGCAGCAGCGGCTCCAGGACCGGCGAGACGTTGGACTGCCGGTGCTGGCCGAAGCGGGCCAGCCGCGAGAGCATCCGGCTGGCGGTGACCGGGCCGGTGGGGGCCGCCTCGCCCTGGCGCCCGCCGCGCTCGGCGGCGCGGCGACGCTCCGGACCGGCCGGCCGCGCGATCGGCGGGGCGGGGTGCACGGTGGTGCGGGCGGTGGCACCCGGGGCCGGCACCACGGAGGAGACGGCGGGCGCGGCAGCGGGGCGGGGGTCCGCGCCGGGGCTCGCACCGGCGGGTGCGTCAGCGGGGTCCGCGCGACGCACCCCCACCGCCGGCCCTTCGGTGCCCGTGCCGTCCGCCATGGTGTTCCTCCCGTCCGCGAGCGCCCAGTCTAGGAGCCGACGGGCGGGTGCGCGGACCCGACGGGCCCGACGGGGGCGTCAGGTGGCGTCAGGTGGCGCTCAGCGCGACCAGCGGGCGCCCCTCCAGGCGCACCCGGCCGCCCAGCTCCGTCAGCTCCAGGAGCACGGCCAGCGCCGCCAGGTGCGCCCCGGCCTCCTCCACCAGCTCGCACGCGGCCCGGGCCGTGCCGCCGGTGGCGAGCACGTCGTCCAGGACGAGCACGCGCTGGCCCGGCCGCACGAGGTCGCCGCGCAGCTCGAGGGCCGCGGTGCCGTACTCCAGGTCGTACGTGCGGTGCAGGACCGGGCCGGGCAGCTTGCCCGCCTTGCGCACCGGCCAGAACGCCAGCCCGCACCGTTCGGCCACGGGGGCGGCGAGCATGAAACCGCGCGCCTCGATCCCGGCCACCGCCTCGGCGCCGACGTCGCGCGCCACCTGCGCGAGGGCCTCCACCACGGCCGCGAAGGCGCGGGCGTCGGCCAGCAGCGGGGTCATGTCCCGGAAGAGCACTCCGGGGCTGGGGAAGTCCGGCACGGTGCGCAGGCCCGCGTCGACGAGCGCGGCGACGTCCGCCCCGACGGCAGCCACGGGCTCCGGCGCGCTCACGCGGTACCGCCGTGCGCACCGTCGGCTGCCGTGGACCCGGCAGCCGTCGCGCCGGAGGAGCCGACCGCCGCGGAACGCTCGCGTGCGGCGGCGTCCAGGGCGCGCACCCCGGCCTCTCGCGAGCGCAGCACCACCAGCAGCGGCGTCGCCACGAAGATCGAGGAGTAGGCGCCCACGAGCGTGCCCACGAACAGCGCCAGGCTGATGTCGCGCAGCGTGCCGGCGCCGAGGAGCAGGTCGCCGATGAAGAGGATGGCGGCCACCGGCAGCAGCGCCACGACGGTGGTGTTCACCGAGCGCACCACGGTCTGGTTCACGGCGAGGTTGGCTGCCTGCGCGAACGTGCGGTCCCGCCGGTCGAAGGCCTCGGTGGTGTTCTCGCGCACCTTGTCGAAGACGACGACGGTGTCGTAGAGCGAGTAGCCCAGGATCGTCAGGAACCCGATGACCGTCGCCGGCGTCACCTCGAAGCCGATCAGGGCGTACACCCCGGCGGTGATGACGAGGTCGTGCACGAGCGCGACCATCGAGGCCAGCGCCATCGTCCAGGTGCGGAAGTACAACGCCATGATCACCGAGACGAGGACGAAGAAGATCACCAGCGCGAGCAGGGCCTGGTTCGTCACGTCCTGACCCCAGCTGGGGCCGACGGTGGAGGAAGTCACGTCCTCCAGCGGCACGTCCAGCCCGGTGGCCAGCGCCTGCCGGATCTCGTCCAGCTCGGCGGTGCTGACCGTCTCGGTCTGCACCCGCACCCCGTCGCCGCCGACCTGGGTGACCTCCGGCACGGCACCCGGCAGGACCGAGTCGACGGCCTCGCGGGCAGCCTGCTGGTCCGTGGACCCGGTGACCCGGAACTGCGAGCCGCCCTCGAACTCGATGCCGAAGTTCAGGCCCGGCTTGACCAGCAGCACGGCCGACAGGGCCACGCAGACCAGGGCGATGAGGAACCAGAGCTTGCGCCGGCCCACGAAGTCGAAGGAGGACTCACCGGTGTAGAGCCGGTTGCCCAGGTCTGCCATGCCCATCAGGCGTCGCTCCTGTCGTCCGCGGCGCCGGCCCCGCCGGTGCGCGCCGCCTCGCCGTCGTCGTGCCCGGGGGTCCCGGTGGCCGTGCCGTCCGCGTCGTCCTCGCCGGCGCGAGCCGCGGCGCGTTCCGCGGCGCGGCGCTCCGCCACGGTGGGCCGGTGCGCCCCGTGGTGCAGCGCGTGGCGCGCCACGGTCGAGCCCAGGTGCTCGGGGTCGAAGCCGGAGAGCTTGTGGCCGCCGCCGAAGAACTTCGTGCGGGCCAGCAGCGCCACCACCGGGTGGGTGAACAGCACCACGACGAGCAGGTCGATGAGGGTGGTGATGCCCAGGGTGTAGGCGAAGCCGCGCACGTTGCCGACGGCCAGCACGAACAGCACCACGGCCGAGATCAGGCTCACCGCGTCCGAGATGAGGATCGTGCGGCGCGCCCGGCGCCAGCCGGCCTCCACCGCGGAGGTGAGCACGCGGCCGTCGCGGATCTCGTCGCGCACGCGCTCGAAGTAGATGATGAAGGAGTCGGCGGTGATGCCGATGGCCACGATGAGACCGGCCACCCCGGCCAGGCTGAGGCGGAAGCCCTGCAGCCAGCTGAGCAGGAGGATGACGCCGTAGGTGAGCGCCGCGGCGAGCACCAGGCTGCCGACGGTCACCAGCCCCAGGGCGCGGTACTGCACCAGCGAGTACGCCACCACGAGCAGCAGCCCGATGGCCCCGGCGATCAGGCCGTTGCGCAACTGGTCCTCGCCCAGCGTCGCGGAGATCTGGTCCTCGGTCTGGACCACGAAGGAGAGCGGCAGGGCGCCGAACTTCAGCTGCTGGGCGAGCGCGTCGGCGCTGGCCTGGGTGAAGTTGCCGGTGATCTCGGGGTCGCCGGTGATCGTCTGGCTGACGCTCGGGGCGGTGACCACCAGGCCGTCCAGGACCGCGGCGAAGCGGTTCTTGGGGTCGCTCAGCTGCGAGATGCGCGCGGTCAGCTCCTGGAAGACCTCGTCGCCGCTGGCGTCGAAGGACAGCTGCACGGCCCAGCCGCCGGTGGCGTACCCCTGGTCGTTGCGCGCCTGGGTGGCGGTGGCGTCGGTCAGCTGGGTGCCCTCGATCACGGCGGGCCCGAGGACGTACTTCTCGGTGCCCTCCTGGTTGCAGGTGACCAGCGGCAGGTCGGGGTCCTCGAGGAGGCCGCCGGCGCGCTGCGCCGGGTCGGAGCAGTCGAGGTTCTGGAAGACCTCCACCAGGCCGGGGCTGGACAGCCACGCGTCGTCGCTGGCGTCGGTGGGTGCCGGGGTGGGCGCCGCGCTCGGCTGCCCGGGCCCGGGGGCGGGCCGCGGGGTGGCCAGCTCGGTGAGCGAGGGGGGCGTGGGGGGGGCCTCGGGCGTGACGGCGGGCTCGGCGGGTGCCGTCGTGGCCTGCTGCAGGGCCGCCGGGGCGGCCGCGCCGTCTGCGCTCTGCGTGGGTGCCGGGCTGGCCGTGGCGCCGTCCGTGGGCTCGGCGGTCGGGTAGGCGGTCGGGTCGGCGGTCGGCTCGGCGGTCGGCTCCGCGGTCGGCTCGGGGTCCATCGGCAGGGCCACCGGCTCGGCGTAGATCACCGGGCGCATGCGCAGCTGCGCGGACCGGGCGATGAGGTCGAGCTGCTCGCGGGTGGCCTGCCCGGGGATGGAGACCGTGATGTTCTGCCCGCCCTGCACCTGCACCTCGGCCTCGGCCACGCCGGTGGCGTCCACGCGTTGGCGGATGATGCTGGCGGCGCGCTGCACCTGCTCGGTGTCGACCTCGCCGCCGTCGACGGCGCGCGGGGTGAGCACCACCTGGGTGCCGCCCTCCAGGTCCAGGGCCAGGCCCGGCGCCCACCGCGCGGCCCCCCAGATCGAGCCGGCGCCGACGGCGCCGAAGAGCAGCGCGACCAGCACCACGAGCAGCACCAGGGTGCGGCCGGGGCGGTGGCGGCGGAGGGGTGCGCCTCGGCGCACGCGCGGGGGCCTGTCGTTGGACACTGGGTACCTCGGGACGGGGCTCACCCGGAGACGGTCGTCACCCGGTCAGCGCTAGCTTGTCACTGTTCGTGGTTGGGCACTGTCTTACCAGTGACCGCTGTGAGCGGCGGGCACGGCAGGCCGGCACGCACCGCTGAAGCCCGTGCAGGCCGCCGCGCGGACGGCTCAGGGCCGGTGGGCACCGCCGTCGGGGTCGTCCCCCGCGGGGTCCTCGGTGGCGGGCTTGCGCAGGTCCAGGCCGCCGGCGTCCGCCGCGCCCGCACCGGCCACGGGGTCGGCTGCACCGACCGCCGGGGTGACCACGCGAGCGACCGCGCGCCGCGCCCAGCGCGTCTGCACCCCGGGGCTGATCTCCAGGACCACGACGTCCCCGTCGGCCGCGACGACCGTCCCGTAGGTGCCCGAGGTGGTCATGACCTCCGCGCCCGGCCCGACGCTGCTCTGCATCTCCACCTGGGCCCGCTGCTGCTTGCGCGTCCGGCTGAACATGAAGACCAGCAGGCCCACCATGAGCAGCAGGAAGATCAGCTGGCTACCGCCGCCACCACCCACGACATCCCTCTCCGCACCGGTGGGTTCGACGGCTCACCGGCGCCCGCACCGGCCTGGTGCCGGTGCGGCGGGACAGCGCCGGGCGACCGCCCCGGGTTGCGCACCCGGCCGCCGCCGGCCGACCGACCCGCCCGCGCAGTCTAGACGGATCACCCGGACGGCCCTGGACACCGGCGCGGGCGCGCCTCACGCGCCGGTCGCGCCCGCCCCGCCGTCCTCGGCGGGGTCCCGCGCGGCGTCGTCCCCGGCCGCGAGCGGCAACTGCCAGGCGGCGTCGCGCGGCGGTGTCAGGCCCATGTGGGCCCAGGTCTCCGGCAGCGCGACCCGCCCGCGGGGCGTGCGGCCCAGCAGCCCCTCGCGCACCAGGAACGGCTCGGCGACCGTCTCGACGGTCTCGGCCTCCTCCCCCACCACGACGGCCAGCGTCGAGAGGCCCACCGGGCCGCCGCCGAAGCGGCGGCACAGCGCGTCCAGCACCGCCCGGTCCAGCCGGTCCAGACCGCGCTCGTCGACCTCGTACACCTGCAGCGCCGCCCGCGCCGCCCGGCGGTCCACCAGCCCGGAGCCGCGGACCTGCGCCCAGTCGCGCACCCGGCGCAGCAGCCGGTTGGCGATGCGCGGGGTGCCTCGCGAGCGCCGGCCGATCTCGGCGGCGCCCTCGGCGGTCAGCTGCACGCCCAGCAGGGAGGCGGAGCGGCGCAGCACCTGCACCAGCTCCTCGGGGGTGTAGAAGTCGAGGTAGCCGGTGAAGCCGAAGCGGTCGCGCAGCGGAGCCGGGAGCAGACCGGCGCGCGTGGTGGCGCCCACGAGGGTGAAGCGCGGCAGTTCCAGCGGGATGGCGGTGGCTCCCGGGCCCTTGCCGACGATGACGTCGACGCGGTAGTCCTCCATCGCCATGTAGAGCATCTCCTCCGCCGGCCGGGCCATGCGGTGGATCTCGTCGAGGAAGAGGACCTCGCCCTCGTCCAGGGAGCTCAGCACGGCGGCGAGGTCCCCGGCGTGCTGGATGGCCGGGCCGCTGGACTGGCGCAGCGGCGCCCCCATCTCGGAGGCGACGATCATGGCCAGCGTGGTCTTGCCCAGCCCGGGCGGGCCGGAGAAGAGCACGTGGTCGCTCGTGCCGCCGCGGGCCTTGGCGGCGTCCAGCACCAGGGAGAGCTGCTCGCGCACCACCGTCTGCCCCACGAACTCCTCCAGCCCGTGCGGGCGCAGCGCCGACTCGGCGGCGCGCTCGCCGTCGTCGGCACCGGCCGTGACGATCCGCTCGGCCACGTCGTCCTCCTTCGCCGTCCCCACCTCGCTGCCCACCTCAGCGTCCCGACAGGTGGCGCAGCGCCGAGCGCAGGGTGCCCGGCACGTCGCTCACGCCTGCCTCGTCGTCGCCCACCACCGCGTCCACGGCGTCGCCGGCCTGCTTGAGCGGGTACCCGAGGCCGACCAGGGCGTCGACGACCTGCTGACGCCGGGCGTCGGCGGCGTCGGGCGCGGGCAGCGGGGCGGCCGGGGCGTCGCCGGGCGGGCCGAGGCGGTCGCCCAGCTCCAGGCAGATGCGCTGGGCGCCCTTCTTGCCGATGCCGGGCACGCGCACCAGCGCGGCGTGGTCCTCGGCGGCCACCGCGGCGCGCAGTCCGTCGGGGCGGTGCACGGCCAGCATCGCCAGGGCCAGGCGCGGCCCGACCCCGGAGACGGTCTGCAGGACCTCGAAGACCTCGCGCTCGTCGGCGTCGGCGAAGCCGAAGAGGGTCAGGGAGTCCTCGCGGACGACCATGCTGGTGGCCAGGGACGCCTCCTCGCCGACCCGCAGCCCCGCGAGCGTGGCGGGAGCGGCCTGCACGAGCAGCCCCACCCCGCCGACCTCCAGGACGGCGGAGTCCAGCCGCACCGCGAGCACCCGCCCGCGCACCGACGCGATCACACGACCTCCACCCCGCCGCGGGGACGCCCCCGCACGAACACCTGTACGAGGCGAAGGCTAACGAGGTCCCCGGACACTGCCCGCGCGGCGCGCGGGTGCGCGCGGCACCATCGCCGGGTGAGCCACGAGCAGCACGCCAACCCGCGCCAGAACGTCACCTTCGACTCCGCCTCCGAGAGCGGTCACGCCCACGGCTACCTGCGCGTGCCGCGGGCCGGCAGCGGCCCGGGCGTCGTCGTCGTGCAGGAGTGGTGGGGCCTGACCGACCACGTCGCCGGCGTCGTCGACCGCCTCGCCGGCGAGGGCTTCGTCGCCCTGGCGCCGGACCTGTACGGCGGGCGCACCACGCACGACGCCGAGGAGGCGGAGCGCTTCCTGACCGAGCTGCCGCCGGAGCGGGCGGCCCGGGACCTGGCCGGGGCGGTGACGTACCTGCTGGCCCGGCCGGAGACCACCTCCGGCACCGTGGGCGCGGTGGGCTTCTGCATGGGCGGGGCGTTCGTGCTGACGCTCGCCGCCCAGCAGGGTGAGCGGATCGGGGCGGCCGTGCCCTGGTACGGGATCCCCGGCCCGGCCACGGACTTCTCGGGGTTGCGGGCGGCGGTGCTGGGGCACTTCGGCGAGGAGGACGCCTCGGTGCCGCTGGAGGCGGTGCGCGCCACGGAGCAGCGGGTGCGCGAGCAGGCGGGCGTGGACGTCCGCTTCGAGGTCTACCCGGCACCGCACGCCTTCTACAACGACGAGCGGCCCAGCTACCGCCGGGAGCCGGCGGAGCTCGCCTGGGAGCGCACCGCGGCGTTCCTGCGCGAGCACGTGCGCTGACGGCGGGGTCGGCGACGGGGCCGCGCGGGCGGGCGCCGAGTGGCCGACCGGCGGGGACCGCAGGACAGTGGCGCGGTGACTTCCACGACCCGCAGCCCCCTCGGCGTGATCCTCGCCGGCGCAGTCTCCGGAGCCGCCGGCACCACGGTCCTGAACGCCGTGACCTACGGCGACATGGCCCGGCGCGGCCGGGCGCCCAGCACCGTGCCCGAGCAGACGGTCACCGCGCTGGCCGAACGGCTCGGGCGGCCGGTGACGGGCCGCGGCGCCGAGCGCGAGCACCGCACCACCGCCCTGGGCGCGCTGTCCGGGTACGCCGTCGGCGTGGGGGTGGGCAAGCTCGTCGGGCTGGGCCGCGGCGCGGGTCTGCGGATGCCCGCCGGCCTCGGCGGGGTCGTCACCGGCGCCCTGGCGATGGCCGCCACGGACCTGCCCGCGCACGCCCTCGGCGTGACGGACCTGCGCACCTGGAGCACGCAGGACTGGGTCTCCGACGCCCTGCCGCACCTGGCCTACGGCGTGGTGACGCACGCGACGCTGCGCGCCCTGGACCCCGCCCCCCGGCCCGCTCGCACCCCGATCCTGGACCTGCCGTCGCTGGACCGGCCCGCCGCCGAGCGCGGCGCCCCGTCGCGCGCCTCCGCGGGCCTGCTGCTGCGCAGCGCGCTGCTGGGCGTGGCGGCGGGCGGGCGCAGCTCCCTGGGCCTGGCCGGCCCGGCGCTGCTGTCCCGCGGGACCCGCGCGCTGCCCGGCGGTGGCCCGGTCGCCGCGCTCAGCGGCCTGGCCCTGGGCGCGGAGCTCGTCGCCGACAAGATGCCGCAGGTGCCGAGCCGCCTCGGCGCGAGCGGGCTGCCGCCGCGGCTGCTCACCGGAGCCGTCGGTGCGGCCGCCCTGGCGCGCCGGGAGCACAGCCGGGCGCTGCTGCCCGCCCTGGTGGGAGTGTGCGGCGCCGTGGCCGGCTCGTACGCCGGCGCGGCCTGGCGCGCGTGGGCGGGCGAGCGCGTGCCGGACGTGGACGCCGCGGTGGTGGAGGACGTGGCGGCGGCGGTCCTCACCCTGGCGGCGGCGCTGCCGCACCGGCGCGGCTGAGGAGGCTCAGCGCGGGGCGCGGCCGATCGGCCTGCGGGCGGCGGCGCGGGCGGCCTCGGCGTAGCCGCTGCGCCGCCCGGTGACCAGGGCGCCGTGCGCCGCGGCCTCCAGCCGGGTGGTGGCCGAGCCCCGCCACAGGTGGCACAGGGCCAGCGCGAGGGCGTCGGCGGCGTCGGCGGGCCTGGGGGGCGCGTCCAGACCGAGGATGCGGGTCACCATCGCCGTCACCTGCTCCTTGTCGGCGCGCCCGGAGCCGGTGACGGCGGCCTTGACCTCGCTGGGGGTGTGCATCGCCACCGGCAGCCCGCGGCGGGCGGCGGCGACCAGGACGAGCCCGGCGGCCTGCGCGGTGCCCATCACCGAACGGACGTTGGCCTGGGCGAAGACGCGCTCGACGGCCACCACGTCGGGGGCGTGCTCGTCCAGCCAGTGCTCCAGCCCCTCGGCCACGGCCAGCAGCCGCTGCGGCACCGCGTCGGTGGAGGGGGTGCGCACCACGCCGACGGCGACCATTCGCACCCGCCGGCCGGCGGCGGCGCCGGGCCGCGCACCGGTGGACTCCACCACCCCCAGCCCGCAACGGGTGAGGCCGGGGTCGACGGCGAGGACGCGCACGGCCCCCACCCTCGCACGCGGCGCGGTGGGGGCCGTGGGAGACCCGCTGGGCCGGTGGGCCCGAGAGGCTCAGGCGTCCTCGAGGGCCGCCATCACGTCGTCGGAGACGTCGTAGTTGGCGAAGACGTTCTGCACGTCGTCGCAGTCGTCCAGGGCGTCGATCAGCCGGAACACCTTGGTGGCGCCCTCGGCGTCCAGCGGGACCTGCACGCTGGGCACGAAGCTGGCGTCGGCGGAGTCGTAGTCGATGCCGGCGGCCTGCAGGGCCTCGCGCACGGCGACGAGGTCGGTGGGCTCGCAGACGACCTCGAAGGTGTCGCCCTGGTCGGCGACCTCCTCGGCGCCGGCCTCCAGGACCGCGGTGAGCACGTCGTCCTCGGTGAGGTCGGTGCCCTCCTTGCCGATGACGACGACTCCCTTGCGGCTGAACATGTACGCCACGCTGCCCGGGTCGGCCATCGAGCCGCCGTTGCGCGTCATGGCCGTGCGGACCTCCATGGCCGCGCGGTTCTTGTTGTCCGTCAGGCACTCCACGAGCATCGCCACGCCGTTGGGCCCGTAGCCCTCGTACATGATCGTCTGCCAGTCGGCGCCGCCGGCCTCCGCGCCCGAGCCGCGCTTGACGGCGCGGTCGATGTTGTCGGCCGGCACGGAGGTCTTCTTCGCCTTCTGGATGGCGTCGTACAGGGTGGGGTTGCCCGCGGGGTCCCCGCCGCCGGTGCGGGCGGCGACCTCGATGTTCTTGATCAGCCGAGCGAAGCTCTTGGCGCGCTTGGCGTCGACGACGGCCTTCTTGTGCTTGGTCGTCGCCCACTTGGAGTGGCCGGACATGCTGTTCCCTCCGCCGTTCGCTCGCTGACTGCTCGTTGACTGCTCGGTCGGCTGCCGGGCGACCCGTCAGCCGCGCCGCTCCGCGCGCACCCGCCCCTGGACCCGGTCGCGCACGAGGCCCGCGAAGTACCGGTGCACCCGGTCGTCACCGGTGATCTCCGGGTGGAACGACGTGGCCAGCAGGTCGCCGGAACGCACGGCGACGATCCTACCCGCGGCCGGGCCGGAGCCCACCCGGGCGAGCACCCGCACGCCCTCGCCGGCCTGCTCCACCCACGGGGCGCGGATGAAGACGGCCCGCACGTCGGGCCCGCCGCCGGTGACGCCCTCGACCGGGAGGTCCTCCTCCCAGCTCTCGACCTGCCGCCCGAACGCGTTGCGCCGTACCGTGATGTCGAGGCCGCCGAGGGTGCGCTGGTCCGGCGCGCCGTCCAGGACACGGTCCGCGAGCAGGATCATGCCCGCGCAGGAGCCGTAGACGGGCAGGCCGCCGGCGATGCGTTCGCGCAGCGGATCGCGCAGCTCGAAGGTGCGCAGCAGGCGGTCGATGGTGGTGGACTCACCGCCGGGCAGGACCAGGCCGTCCACCTCCGTCAGCTCGTGCTCGCGGCGCACCGCGACCGCGTGCGCCCCGGCGGCGGTCAGGGCCGCCAGGTGCTCGCGGACGTCGCCCTGCAGGGCCAGCACCCCGATCACCGGTTCCTCGCGCACCGGGCGAGCGTAGGACCGCACCGTGCTCAGGCGATCCGCAGGGGTGGCCCCTGCCACGTCGCGGGCAGCCCGGCGACCAGCTGCGCCAGGCCGGCCGGGTACACGGTGTCGGTGGTGCGGGCCAGCTCGGCGGCGTGCCACCAGCGCACGTCGGTGAGGGTGGCGACCTCCAGGGCCGTCCACCGCTCGCGGGACAGCTGCGCGGGGGCGGGCAGGCGGTGCACGAAGAACTCCTCGTGCTGCCGGCACCGCTGCCCGAGGTAGGGGAAGTCGGCGGTGCGCACCCACACCGGGCCGACCAGCTCGGCCGGGTCGGCGACGATGCCGGTCTCCTCCCGCAGTTCGCGAGCCGCGGCGCGCCGGGCGGGCTCGGCGGCGTCGCGGCCACCGCCGACGGTGAACCACCACGCCGCCCCCGGCGCGGTGGGGTCGGTGCCGCGCACGAGCAGCACGCGGCCCGCGCCGTCCAGGACGACGACGCGGGCCGCGCTGCGGGTGCGGGTCCCGTCGGGGGCGGTGCCCCACTCCGGACCCAGCGGGTCCGGCACGCCCGGGCCCTGCTCGTCCAGCGGGGTCACCAGCCCCGGGTGGCCAGGCGGTGCGGTTCGGGGATCGCCTCGACGTTCAGGCCCACCATGGCCTCGCCCAGCCCGCGGGAGACCTCCGCGATCACGTCCGGGTCGTCGTGGAAGGTGGTGGCCTTGACGATCGCCGCGGCGCGCCGCGCGGGGTCGCCGGACTTGAAGATGCCCGAGCCGACGAAGACGCCGTCGGCGCCCAGCTGCATCATCATCGCCGCGTCCGCCGGGGTGGCGATGCCGCCGGCGGTGAACAGGACGACGGGGAGCTTCCCGTTCTCGGCGACCTCGCGGACCAGCTCGTGGGGGGCCGCCATCTCCTTGGCCGCCACGTACAGCTCGTCCGGCGCCATCGAGCGAAGCCGGTTCACCTCGGCGCGGATGGTGCGCATGTGCGTGACCGCGTTGGAGACGTCGCCCGTGCCGGCCTCGCCCTTGGAGCGGATCATCGCCGCCCCCTCGGTGATGCGTCGCAGCGCCTCGCCCAGGTTCGTGGCCCCGCACACGAACGGCACGGTGAAGGCGTGCTTGTCGATGTGGTGGGCGTAGTCGGCCGGGGTGAGGACCTCGGACTCGTCGACGTAGTCCACGCCCAGCGACTGCAGCACCTGAGCCTCGACGAAGTGGCCGATGCGCGCCTTGGCCATGACGGGGATCGAGACGGCGTTCACGATCGACTCGACCACGTCCGGGTCGGACATGCGGGAGACCCCGCCCTGGGCGCGGATGTCGGCGGGCACCCGCTCCAGGGCCATGACGGCCACGGCGCCGGCGTCCGCGGCGACCCGCGCCTGCTCGGCGGTGACCACGTCCATGATCACGCCACCCTTGAGCATCTCGGCCATGCCGCGCTTGACGCGGTCGGTGCCGACGGCGGGACCCGCGCCGGCGCGGACCTCGGCCCGGGGCGCGGGCATCCCGGAACGGGGGGTGAACTGGTCGGTGCTCACGCTCTGGCGCCTCGCGCTTCGTGTGGGGGTGTGCTCCGGGGACCCGGACCTGCCGGGCGCATCCTACGGACCGGGCCGGACGTCCCCGTCCGCCGTCCCGTCGTGGAAGTCGGCCGTCTCCGGCAGGCGCGCGTGCCCGGCCAGGTGCCCCCAGCGCACCACCCGCTTGCCCCGCAGGCGCCGTGCCTGGACGACGGCGTCGTTGTGGAAGCGCCGGGCCAGCCCCACCCGGTGCCAGGCGTCCAGGACGCGCGCGCGCTGCTCGCCCTCGCCCTCGTCCGGGTCCGGCACGGCGGCGGCCAGCGCGCGCGTGAGGTCGCTCTCGGCGCGCCAGCGCTGCGCGTCGTCGGCGTCGGTGGCGTCGCGCAGCGCCGCGGGGGTGCGGGGCGCGTCCAGGGCGGCGGTCGCCGCGTCGGCCAGCAGCAGCGAGGACGCCGGGTCCAGCCGACCGGAGGTGGCCAGCTCCAGGGCGGCCGAGGCCCGCCGGGTCAGCTCCGCGTCCAGCGCCGCCCGGCTGGTCTCCACCCGCCGGTGCAACCGGTCCAGCCGCTGGGCGGTGGCCGACAGGTACCAGGCGAGCAGGCACAGGACCAGCAGCCCGGCCAGCGCCCAGGTCAGGGCGTTCACCGCCCGGACCTGCGCTGCTCGCCGCCGCGGTGGGCGTCCTCGCCGGAGCGGACCGTCTCGTAGACGGCCAGGACGTCGGCGGCCACGACGGACCAGTCGTAGCGCCCGGCCGCGCGCTGCCCGGCGCGTGCCAGGAGCCGCCGCTGCCCGGGGTCGGTCAGCAGCTCCAGCAGCGCGGCCGCGGCGGCGTCCGCGTCCCCGGTCGGGAACAGCCGCCCGTGCGCGCCGTCGTCCAGCACGCGGCGGAAGGCGCCCAGGTCGCTGGCCACGACGGCCGCACCGGCCGCCAGGGCCTCGACCAGGACGATGCCGAAGCTCTCCCCCCCGGTGTGCGGCGCCAGGTAGACGTCGGCGGAGGCCAGCAGGGAGCGCTTGTCGTCGTCGTCGACCGCGCCCAGGAACTCCAGGGCACCGGGGTCGGGGGCGGCGGCGCGCGCGGCGTCGGCGTCCCCGCGCCCGGCGACGAGGAAGCGGGCGCCGGGCAGGACCGCGCGCACGCGGGGCACCGCCTCGCACAGCACCCCGAGCCCCTTGCGGGGCTCGTCGAGGCGGCCGACGAACGCCACGACGGGCCGTTCGGGGGTGCCGCACCACTGCGGACGGCGCGGCGCGCGCGCGAAGCGGTCGGTGAACACCCCGTTGGGGACGACCACGGCGTCGCCGCCGACGTGCTCGACGACGGTGCGCCGGGCGTCCTCGCTGACGGCGATGCGGGCGGCGATCTTCTCCAGGCTCGGGCGCAGCAGCGGGGAGGCGGCCTGCATCGCGCGCGAGCGCAGGTTGGCGGTGTGGAACGTGGCCACCACCGAGCGCTGCGCGGCCCACAGCGCCAGCAGGGAGGTGCTGGGCGACAGCGGTTCGTGCACGTGCAGCACGTCGAAGCCCCCCTCGGTGACCCAGCGGCGGACGCGGGCGGCGGTCACCGGCCCGAACGACAGCCGGGCCACCGAGCCGTTGTAGGGCACCGCGACCACCCCGCCGGCGGCGTCGGCGAAGGACGGCAGGGTGGCGGGGTCGTCGGCGGGGGCCAGGACGCGCACGGAGTGGCCCAGGGCGATCAGGTGCTCGGCGAGGTCGCGCACGTGGAACTGCACGCCACCGGGCACGTCGAAGGAGTAGGGGCAGACGATCCCGATCCTCACGGGGCCCCTCCCGGCGCTGCCCCGCGGGCGGCGCCACCGGGGGACGCGTCACCGGGGAACACCGGTTGCAGCACGTGCCAGTCCTGCGGGTGGGCGCGCACCGCCGCGTCGAGCGCGTCCGCGCAGCCCTGCGTCATCGCCGCCACCGCCGCGGCGCGGTCCTCGCGGGCAGGGCGGGCGGGGTCCACCGGCGGGCGGTGGACCTGCGCGCCGACCTCGACCACGAGCGTGCGCGGACGCGCCGCCGTCGCCTCGTACCAGACGGCCGCGGGGAACAGCGGCACCCCGGCGGCCAGGGCGAGCGTGGCGGGCCCGGCGGCCATCGGCAGCGTCTCGCCGAGGAAGCGCACCGGCACGCCGCTGCCCGACAGGTCCCGGTCCGCCAGCAGCGGCACCACGGCTCCCGCACGGGCCCGACGCACGAGGGCGGGGAAGGTGCCGGGGTCCCCCAGGGGCAGCACCTCCACGCCGAGCCGCCGGCGGAAGGCCAGGAACTCGGCGAAGACGGCCTCGGGCCGCAGCCGCTCCGCGACCGTGACGACGGGGGTGCTCTCGGAGGCCGCCCACCACGCCGCGGCGTGGTCCCAGTTGCCCAGGTGGCCGAGGAAGAGCACCGCTCCCCGCCCGGAGCGCAGCTGCTCGCGCAGCGGCTCGACCCCGACCGCACGCACCCCCGCGGTGGTGCGCTCCGGCGACCACGCCGGCAGCCGGAACACGTCGCACCAGTAGCGGGCGTAGGAGCGCAGCCCCTCGCGCACCAGGGCGTCCAGCTCGGCGGGTGCGGCCAGCGGCCTCGCCCGGCGCAGGTTGGCGCGCAGCTGCTCCACCCGGGCGCCGCCGCGGGCGTGGACGATGCCGGCGGCCCGCTCGGCGAGGGTCAGGGCGACGGGCTCGGGCACGGCGCGCGCGAGGCGCCACGCCAGCCGGAACCCGGCCGCGGTGAGGCCGTCCCGGGCGCCGATCACGCGCCGCGGGCGGGTTCCGGCGCGAGCGCCAGGGCCTGCCGGCGCACCACGGCCATGCGCTGCACGACGGTGACGAGGCTGGCCACGGCGAGCAGGACCAGCACGACCGTCATGACCGCCACGGGGGCGCCCAGGCCGACGGCCAGCGCGCCGGCGAGCACGGCGAGCAGGCGGTCGGAGCGCTCGGCGATGCCGACGTCCGCGGTGAACCCCAGCCCCTCGGCGCGCGCCTTGGCGTAGGAGACCAGGCTGCCCAGCACCAGGCACAGCAGGGCCAGCCCGGCCGTGACCGGCGAGTCGCCGCCGCGGGCGAACCACACCACCAGCCCCCCGAACACGGCCGCGTCGCCGAAGCGGTCGAGCGTGGAGTCCAGGTAGGCGCCCCAGCGCCCGGAACGGCCCAGGGAGCGGGCCATGATGCCGTCGACGGTGTCGGAGAGCACGAAGACCCCCACCGCGACCGCCCCCCAGGCGAGCTGCCCCAGGGGGAAGAGGACCAGGGCGCTGACCACGACCCCGAGGGTGCCGGCGATCGTCACGGCGTCCGGGCCGATCCCCAGCCGCAGCAGCAACCGCGCCGACGGGGTGAAGACCCGGGTGGCCAGGGCGCGGGCGTACCGGTTGAGCACCGCTCAGCCCCCTGCGCCCGCGGGGTGCTGGTCGGTCCAGGCCTCGACCAGCCGGCGCCGGGTGTCCTCGAGCAGTTCCGGCAGCGCCTTGGTGCGCGCCACCACCGGCAGGAAGTTCGCGTCGCCGGCCCAGCGCGGCACGACGTGCTGGTGCAGGTGCGCGGCGATCCCCGCCCCGGCCACGGCCCCCTGGTTCATGCCGATGTTGAACCCGGCCGGGTTCGAGGCCGCGCGCAGGGTGTGGACCGCGGCCCGGGTGAGAGCGCTGAACTCCGCCAGCTCGGCGGCGTCGAGGTCCACGTACGACGAGACGTGCCGGTTGGGGCACACCAGCAGGTGCCCGGGGTTGTACGGGTACAGGTTCAGCACGACGAGGACGTGCTCCCCGCGGTGCACGACGAGACCGTCCTCGTCCGGGCCGTTCCCGGCCCGGCAGAAGGGGCACTGCTGGGCGTCGTGCGGGTCGGCGGGTTTGCGCTCGCCGCGCACGTACGCCATCCGGTGCGGGGTCCACAACCGCTCGAACCCGTCGGCGTCCCCGGCGAACGCGCTCGCCGGTTCCACCTGCGGCCCGGCACCGGTGCCCGTCTGCTCCTGGTCGCCGGGCATCAGACCTGCACGCGCCGCTCGACGGCGTCGACGACCTTCGCCACCGCGTCGGCGACGGGCACGCCGTTCTCCTGGCTGCCGTCGCGGTAGCGGAAGGAGACCGCCCCGGCCTCGACGTCGTCGGCGCCGGCGATGAGCAGGAAGGGCACCTTCTGCTTGGTCCAGGTGCGGATCTTCTTGGGCATCCGGTCGTCGGAGGCGTCGACCTCCACGCGCACGCCCCGCTCGCGCAGCTGCGCGGCGACGGCCTGCAGGTGCTCCACGTGGGCGTCGGCGACGGGGATCCCGACCACCTGGACGGGGGCCAGCCACGGGGGGAACGCGCCGGCGTAGTGCTCGGTGAGCACGGCGAAGAACCGCTCGATCGACCCGAACAGCGCCCGGTGGATCATGACGGGGCGCTGCTTGGAGCCGTCGGCGGCGGTGTACTCCAGCCCGAAGCGCTCCGGCAGGTTGAAGTCCAGCTGGATGGTCGACATCTGCCAGGTGCGGCCGATGGCGTCGCGGGCCTGCACGGAGATCTTGGGGCCGTAGAACGCCGCACCGCCGGGGTCGGGCACGAGCTCCAGGCCCGACGCCTGCGCCACCTCGGCGAGGGTGGCCGTCGCCTCCTCCCACGCCTCGTCGGCACCGACGTACTTGTCGGGGTCCTTGGTGGACAGCTCCAGGTAGTAGTCGTCCAGGCCGTAGTCCGACAGCAGGCCCAGCACGAAACCGAGGGTGCGGGTCAGCTCGTCCTTCATCTGCTCGCGGGTGCAGTAGATGTGGGCGTCGTCCTGGGTCATGCCGCGCACCCGGGTCAGGCCGTGGACGACCCCGGACTTCTCGTAGCGGTAGACGGTGCCGAACTCGAACAGCCGCAGCGGCAGCTCGCGGTAGGAGCGCCCGCGGCTGTCGAAGATCAGGTTGTGGAACGGGCAGTTCATCGGCTTGAGGTAGTAGTTCTGCCCCGCCTTGCGCACCGTGCCGTCGGCGTCGAGCTCCGCGTCCAGCTGCATCGCCGGGAACATGCCCTCGGCGTACCAGTCGAGGTGGCCGGAGACCTCGAAGAGGTTCTGCTTGGTGATGTGCGGGGAGTAGACGAACTCGTACCCGGCGCGCTCGTGGGCCTGGCGGGAGTAGTCCTCCATGGCGCGCCGCACGACGCCCCCCTTGGGGTGGAAGACCGCCAGGCCGGAACCGATCTCGTCGGGGAAGGAGAACAGGTCCAGCTCGGTGCCCAGGCGGCGGTGGTCGCGGCGCTCGGCCTCGGCGACGCGCTCCTGGTACGCCTTGAGGTCGTCCTTGGTGGGCCAGGCGGTGCCGTACACGCGCTGCAGCTGCGGGTTCTTCTCGCTGCCGCGCCAGTAGGCCGCCGCCGAGCGCAGCAGGCTGAAGCCGTTGCCGATCAGGCGGGTGCTGGGCAGGTGCGGGCCGCGGCACAGGTCCTTCCACGCGACGGTCCCGTCGCGGCGCACGTTGTCGTAGATCGTCAGCTCGCCGGCGCCGACCTCCACGCCGGCGCCCTCGGCGGCCTCACCCGCGCTGGACTTCAGCCCGATGAGCTCCAGCTTGTACGGCTCCGCGGCGAGCTCGGCGCGTGCCTCGTCGTCGGTGACGGCGCGCCGGACGAACCGCTGCCCCTCCTTGACGATGCGCTGCGCCGTCTTCTCGAGGGTCTTGAGGTCCTCGGGGGTGAAGGGCCGCTCGACGTCGAAGTCGTAGTAGAAGCCGTCGCGGATCGGCGGTCCGATGCCCAGCCTGGCCTCGGGGAAGTGCTGCTGCACCGCCTGCGCCACCACGTGGGCCGCGGAGTGCCGCAGCACGGCCAGGCCGTCCTCGGAGGAGATGAGCACCCCCTCGACCCGGTCGCCGTCGGCCAGCGGGTGCGAGAGGTCGCGCAGCTCGCCGTTGACGCGGGCGACGACGACGTCGCGCTCGTCGGCGAACAGCTCGGCGGCGGTCGTGCCGGCCGCGACCTGCACCGTCGTCGCGGGCGCGGTGGCGCCGGAACGGGTGACGGTGAGCTGGGCGGACACTGCGCGCCTCCGGGGGTCGTCGGTCAGGGGCGTGGGGGCGCTCCCCCACGTCCGCGACTCTAGCCGGGGCGCCCGGCCGCGCCGTCGGTGCGCGCCCGCAGCCGCGCCGTGTCACCGGTGCGCACGGTGCCGGGCACCAGCACCTCGGCGAACGACCCGGCGCAGTGCCTGGGCGGCCGCCCCAGCCGCAGGAGCACCGGCCCCACCTCCAGCAGCGCCCCGGCGAGCTCTGCGGCGGGCGGCAGCGCCGCGGCGGTGGGCCGCAGGACGAGGTTGGCCCGCGAGGAGTCCCCCGCGCCGGGGGCGTCGCGGTCCGTGGTGGTCACGACGTGCACGGCGGCGACCTGACGGGCGCCGCCGGGGGCCGGGCGCAGTTCCAGGGGTGCGTCCACCCCCAGGAAGCGGGCCACGGCCGCGAGGTCGCCGGGAGTGCCGCCAGGGGCGCCGACCACGGGGGCCGTGGGCGTGCCGGACAGCTCCAGCTCCTGCAGCCGGGGTGTGGTCTTGGCCCGCAGGGGCTCGCCGGCGGCGGTCAGGACGAACCCCCGGTCCCCGGCCAGACCCTGCGGGCCGACGTCGACGACCTCGGCGCGCACCCCGGCCACGGACTTCACGGGGAAGACGGCGATCTGCACGACGAGAGCCCCGGCGTCGACGACTCCGGGGCTCTGCACGGGCTGCTCCTGGTGGTGCTGGTGTGGGCGATACTGGGATCGAACCAGTGACCCCCTCGGTGTGAACGAGGTGCTCTCCCGCTGAGCTAATCGCCCGGTGCGACCGCTGACCGCGACCGGTGGAAGAACCATACCCCGTCCGCGCGGGTGCTCACGACCGCCCCGGCAGGTCCACCAGCCGGTCCGCCCGCCGCCCTAGAGGCCGGGCACGCGGGTCAGCTGCGCGGTGACCACCTCCGGGGTCCAGGCGGGCACGCCCTGCCAGGCCAGGTAGCCCCACGCCAGCGCGCCCGCGGCGGCGGCCGCGCCCGCTCCCAGGCCGATCCGGGTGCCCCACGAGCGCCGGGCCAGCCACTGCGTCCAGCGGTGCACCTGGCGGTGCGTGAAGCGGTGGACGCGGCGCGCGGTGGCGAACTCCGTGCCCAGGATCGCCAGGCCGAGGAACACCACGAGCCAGCCCGGTCCGGGCAGCGGGACCATGACCAGGCCCAGCAGGGTCACGACGGTGCCGACCACCCCGACCGCGGTGCGGTAGGCGCGGTCCGCGTGCGCGTCGGCACGCAGCCGCTCGCGGCGCGCGCGCAGGGTGGAGCGCCAGCGCTCGGCGCGCCCGCGGCGCACCGGGCGCGGACCGCCGGGCGCCGTGCCGCCGGCGCGCGCGGCGGGCACCGTCCCGTCCACCCGGGGGGTCGCGAAGGGACCGGGCGGCGGGACGCCCTGCGCCTCGTCCCCGCCGCCCGCACGGTCCTGCCGGCCGTCCGTCGTCACGCGCACCCGCTCCTCCTCGCTCGCCCCCGCCACCGGTGGCCGTCCCCCCGCCCAACGCACGAGGGGCCGCGGACGCTCCCGCGGCGCGCCGCGGGCCCGGCCGCCGTCGCGGGGCGTTCCAGCCCGCCGGGGAACCGCCGGTGAACTCCGCACGTCCCGGTTGCGCCGTCCGGGTGTTTCAGAGGCTCGATCGGTGGGAAACTGTGGAGCACGGTCGCTGGAGCCCGTCAGCGGCCATGAGCACACGGAGGTCGACGTGCCTGCACTGCCGCACCGCAAGACCGAGGTCGACGTCGACGTGTCGCTGCGCCTACGCACCACCAGCGGTCCCGGGCTCCCCGTCCCCGCCAGCTTGCACTACGGGGCTGACGACCCCTTCGCCATCCACGCGGTCTTCCGCGGGGGGGACGCGGACGTGGAGTGGGTCTTCGCCCGCGACCTGCTCAGGGAGGGGCTCACCGCACCGGCCGGCGACGGCGACGTGCAGGTGCGGCCGTGCCCCGACTCCCCCGAGGGCCGCCCGAGGGTCCTGCTGCGCCTGTCGTCCCCGGACGGCAACGCGGAGCTGGAGGCGGACGAGGCGGACGTCCGGCGCTTCCTGCGCCGGGCCGAGGCCCTGGTCCCGCCGGGGCGTGAAGCGCGCCACCTGGACCTGGACGACCTGATCGCCCGGCTGACCGCCTGACCGCAGCGACGAGCGCGACGCTCGAACGGGGGGCGCACCCGGCACCGCCGCCGGGTGCGCCCCCCGTCGCGCGCCGCGGGGCGAACAGCGGGTGAACGCCGCGGGCGGGGGCGGTTGGACTGCACCGGCGCGCGTCGGCTACTGTCTACGACGTCACGGGGAACCGGCCGCAAGGCGGGGGAACCGCAGACGTGCGGACGTAGCGCAGTTGGTAGCGCATCACCTTGCCAAGGTGAGGGTCGCGGGTTCGAGTCCCGTCGTCCGCTCGGAGGCCGGCTCACAGGCGCGAGCCTCGCGGTGGAGTGGCCGAGAGGTTAGGCAGCGGCCTGCAAAGCCGTCCACACGGGTTCGAATCCCGTCTCCACCTCACGGCTCACCGGGTAGCTCCCGGTGTGCTCGAGGGCGATTGGCGCAGCGGTAGCGCGCTTCCCTGACACGGAAGAGGTCACTGGTTCGATCCCAGTATCGCCCACCACGTTGCACCGCAACGGATTTGGCCCCTCGCACCAGCACGGTGCGAGGGGCCTTCTCGTGCCCGTGCGAGGTGGGTGCACTCGGCGCCCGTCAGGACGTGGCCCGTCAGGACGACGCCAGCACCCCGACGAGGGCCAGGAAGGGCACCAGGAAGAAGAACGCCCACCCCACCGCCCACACCACCGTCACGACCCACGAGACGACGATGGCCGCGGTCGACAGGCCCTGGGTGGGCGTGCCCCTCCGCGTGACGTGCCCCACGACGATGCCGACCACGGACGTCAGGCCGCCCGTGAACAGCCCGCAGACGCCGAGCACCAGGGCGATCACGGCGGGCGTGTCGGTGGCGACCCGCTGCACGGGCGGGTACGGCGGGTGCTGCTGCTGGCCCACGGGAACTCCTCGGTGCTGCGTCGGCGGGAGGACGGGCCACAGCCCCGTCTCGACGACCGTACCGGGGCTCCAGCCGGGACCGGCCCCCCGCCGCCCCCACCCGGCGACGGTGACCGCGCCGGACGGCCTCAGGGGACCCAGCGCCGCCGCTGAGCGGCTTCCGCGCGGGCCGCCTCGCGGGCCGCGGCCTTGGTGGGGTCGGGCCACACCCGGTCCACCGCCGAGTTCAGGCCCGCGCCGGCGAGCACGGCGATGGACAGGAAGTAGAACCAGACGAGCACGACGATCGGCGCTGCCAGCGGCCCGTAGATCGAGGTGGAACCCCCGGCCACCGACGCCGACAGCAGCGTGCGCAGCACCGAGGACGTGAGCAGCCACAGCAGCAGGGCGAGCACCGCGCCGGGCAGGTCGCGCCACCACCGGCTGCGCACCGGAGTGGCCAGGTGGTAGAGCGTGGCCAGCCCGGCCACGGACAGCAGCAGCACCACGGGCCAGTACGCGCCCGCCAGGCCCGACAGCTGCTCGGGCAGCCAGCGACCGACCAGGCGGGGCCCCACCAGCAGCAGGGGCAGGACGACGACCGCCACCAGCAGGCCGACCAGGTACGTGGACAGCGACAGCAGGCGGGTGCGCACGATGCCGCGGTGCCCGCCCAGCCCGTACATGATCGAGATGGTGTCCACGTGGACGTTCAGGGCGCGCGAGCCGGACCAGACGCTGAAGGCGAAGGCGAGCAGCGTCAGGTCGGCGCGACCGGCGGTGGTGACCGAGTCGAAGGTCGGCAGGACCACCTCGGCGATGGCCTGCGGGGTGAAGAAGGCCTCCGTCAGGCGCGTCAGCTGCTCCCGGGCCGCCGCGACCTCGTCCCGCCCCAGCCAGCGGCCGGCGTACCCCAGGCTGGCGACGAGGCCGAAGACCAGCGGCGGCAGGGAGAGCAGGGCGAAGAAGCCGCCCTCGGCCGCCAGGCCCGTGACCCGGAAGCGCACGCAGGCACCGACGGTGCCCACGACGAGCTCGCGCGCAGCGGCCAGAGCGCGGCGCGCCGGGGTGACGCCCGCGATCGCGGGAGCGGGGCGGCGGTAGGCACCCGCGGGCCGGGGCCGGTCTTCGGGCACCGCCGCAGGGTAGCCGCGGGCGTCCGGGGCGCGGTCGGGGTGTGCGTGCGGGCCGGAGCGGACATGATGACGGTCGACCGCGCACGTCCAGTGCACGCGCTGAGCAGTGGAAGGACCCCCGATGCAGATCTGGCCCGGACGCCCCTACCCCCTGGGGGCCACCTACGACGGAGCGGGCACCAACTTCGCCCTCTTCTCCGAGGTCGCCGAGCGGGTCGAGCTGTGCCTCATCGGCGACGACGGCACCGAGCAGCGGATCGACCTGCCCGAGATGGACGGCTTCGTGTGGCACGCCTACCTGCCCTCGGTCATGCCCGGGCAGCGCTACGGCTACCGGGTGCACGGCCCCTTCCACCCCGAGAGCGGGGCGCGCTGCCAGCCGGAGAAGCTGCTGCTGGACCCGTACGCGAAGGCGATCGAGGGGCAGGTCGACGGCGACGAGTCCCTCTTCTCGTACCGCTTCGACGACAACTCCGTCGTCAACGACGACGACAGCCTGGGGCACACGATGCTCTCGGTCGTGGTCAACCCCTTCTTCGACTGGGGCAACGACCGCCAGCCGGGCCACGAGTACCACGAGTCGGTGATCTACGAGGCCCACGTCAAGGGCCTGACCCAGCTGCACCCGGACATCCCCGAGGAGATCCGCGGCACCTACGCCGGCATGGCGCACCCCGCGATGATCGAGCACCTCACCTCGCTGGGGGTGACGGCCGTCGAGCTGATGCCGGTGCACCAGTTCGTGCAGGACACCCACCTGGTCGACAAGGGGCTGTCCAACTACTGGGGCTACAACACCATCGGCTTCTTCGCCCCGCACAACTCGTACTCCTCCACCGGCCAGCGCGGCCAGCAGGTGCAGGAGTTCAAGTCGATGGTGCGGGCGCTGCACGAGGCGAACATCGAGGTCATCCTCGACGTGGTCTACAACCACACCGCCGAGGGCAACCACATGGGCCCGACCCTGTGCTTCCGGGGCATCGACAACCAGGCCTACTACCGCCTGGTCGACGGCGACCAGAAGCACTACTTCGACACCACGGGCACCGGCAACAGCCTGCTGATGCGTTCCCCGCACGTCCTGCAGCTGATCATGGACTCGCTGCGGTACTGGGTCA
Source organism: Kineococcus auxinigenes (assembly GCF_050871525.1). Lineage (NCBI taxonomy): Bacteria > Bacillati > Actinomycetota > Actinomycetes > Kineosporiales > Kineosporiaceae > Kineococcus > Kineococcus auxinigenes. The sequence goes on from NZ_JBKBCT010000040.1 coordinate 33,694, forward strand.
CGGAGATGCACGTCGACGGCTTCCGCTTCGACCTGGCGGCGACGCTGGCACGGCAGTTCCACGAGGTGGACCGCCTCAGCGCCTTCTTCGACCTGGTGCAGCAGGACCCGGTCGTCTCGCAGGTCAAGCTCATCGCCGAGCCGTGGGACGTCGGCGAGGGGGGTTACCAGGTCGGCGGGTTCCCGGCGCTGTGGACGGAGTGGAACGGCCGCTACCGCGACACCGTGCGCGACTTCTGGCGCGGCGAACCCGGCACGCTCGGGGAGTTCGCCAGCCGCATCACCGGTTCCTCGGACCTCTACGAGCACTCCGGGCGCAAGCCGATCGCCAGCATCAACTTCGTCACCGCCCACGACGGCTTCACGATGCACGACCTCGTCTCGTACAACGACAAGCACAACGACGCCAACGGCGAGGGCGGCAACGACGGCGAGAGCCACAACCGGTCCTGGAACTGCGGCGTCGAGGGTCCCACCGACGACCCGGAGATCGTGGCGCTGCGCGCCCGGCAGCACCGCAACCTCCTGGTGACCCTGCTGCTGAGCCAGGGCGTGCCGATGATCCTGCACGGCGACGAGCTGGGCCGCACCCAGCAGGGCAACAACAACGTCTACTGCCAGGACAACGAGCTGGCCTGGATGGACTGGGACCTGTCGCCCACGCAGCAGGAGCTGCTGGACTTCACACGGCGGGTGGTCGAGCTGCGCCGCACCGAGCCCGTGTTCCAGCGCCGGCGGTTCTTCGCGGGCGACGCCGGCCACGGCGGGGAGAGCAAGATCGGTGACATCGAGTGGTTCGTCGCCGACGGCACCGAGATGACCGACGAGGACTGGGCCGACGCGGCCAACCGCAGCGTCATGATCTTCCTGAACGGCGAGGCGATCCCCGAGCCGGACCGCCGCGGAGAGCGCATCGTCGGCGACTCCTTCCTCATCATGTACAACCCGTGGCACGAGGCGGTGGAGTTCACGCTGCCGGAGAAGGCGTACGGCGACAACTGGCACGTGCGCCTGGACACCGCCGACGACCAGGTCGGCGTGGTGTCGATCTTCACCGAGGAGTCGGCGTTCTCGCCGGGCACGAAGCTGCCCGTGGCCGGGCGCTCCGTGCTCGTGCTGGCCCGTGAACCACTGGGAGAGAAGTGACCGAGGAGACTTACCGCCCGGCCGTGGTGCCGGTGAGCACCTACCGCTTCCAGGTGCAGCCGGCGTTCACCTTCGACGACGCCGCGGCGCAGGCCGAGCACCTGCACCGCCTGGGGGTCTCGCACGCCTACCTCTCTCCCGTGCTCGCCCCGGCGAAGGGGTCCACGCACGGGTACGACGTGGTGGACCACTCGCGCCTGAACGAGGAGGCCGGCGGGCGCGCCGGGTTCGACCGCCTCGTGGCCGCGCTGCGCGCCGTGGGGCTGGCCGCCGTCGCCGACGTCGTGCCCAACCACATGGCGGTGCCGACGCCCGCGCACGAGAACGCCCAGCTGTGGTCGGTGCTGAAGGAGGGGCCTCGCTCCCCCTACGCGCGCTGGTTCGACGTGGACTGGTCGGTGCAGGACCGCGCGATCCTCATGGCGGTGCTGGGGCAGCGCATCGGGCAGGTGCTGGCCGCCGGTGAGCTGAGCCTGGACACGCGCTCCACGCCGCAGGGCGAGGAGCACGTGCTGCGCTACTACGACCACGTCTTCCCGGTGCGCCCGGGCACCGAGGACCTGCCGCTGGCGGAACTGGTGGACCGGCAGTGGTACCGGCTGGCGCACTGGCGGGTGGCCGACGAGGAGCTGAACTACCGGCGCTTCTTCGACGTGGACACCCTGGCCGCGATCCGCGTGGAGGACCGCGAGGTGTTCGACGCCTCGCACGCGCTGCTGCTGGAGCTGGTGGGGCGCGGGGACCTGCAGGGCCTGCGCATCGACCACCCGGACGGTCTCGCCGATCCCCGCGGGTACCTGCGGTGGCTGGCGGAGGCGACCTCGAACGCCACCGGGGACGGCAGCGCCTGGGTGGTCGTGGAGAAGATCCTGGAGGGCGAGGAGCAGCTGCCGGCGGACTGGGCGTGCGCCGGCACCACCGGCTACGACGCCCTCCAGCGGGTGGGCGGCTTGTTCCTGGACCCGGCCGGCGCCGAGCCGCTGACCGAGCAGTACACGGCGCTCACCGGCGAGACCGGCACGTTCCAGGCGGTCGTGGACAACGCCAAGCGCGAGGTCGTCGAGCACGGCCTGTACGCCGAGGTGCACCGCCTGGTGGACCTGCTGTCCGGCATCTGCCACGACGACGTCGACCTGCGCGACCACACCCGCCGCGGCCTGCACGAGTGCGTGGTGGAGCTGCTGGTGGCCTTCCACCAGTACCGCGCCTACGTCGTGCCCGGCGAGCAGGCCCCGCCGGAGGCCGTGGCCGTCGTGGAGGGCGCCGCCGAGCACGCCCGCGCCCACCTGCCCGAGGAGCGCCACGACACCCTGCAGGTCGTGGTGGACCTGGCGCTGAACCGGGCCGGGAACCCCTCGGACGCCCGGATCGCCGAGTTCGTCGTGCGCTTCCAGCAGACGTGCGGGCCGGTGATGGCCAAGGGCATCGAGGACACCTCGTTCTACCGCTGGTTCCGGCTGTCCTCGCTGAACGAGGTCGGTGGGGACCCCACCCGCTTCGGGACCTCCCCGGAGGAGTTCCACTCCTTCTGCTCCGCCCTGGCCCGCGACTGGCCCGCGGCCATGACGACGCTGTCCACGCACGACACCAAGCGCAGCGAGGACGTGCGGGCGCGGCTGTCGGTCCTGTCCGAGCTGACGGAGGAGTGGGGCGCGGCGCTGACGCGCTGGCGCGAGCTGGCCACCGAGCACCGGGCGAGCGAGCTGGACGCACGCACCGAGCTGCTGGTGTGGCAGACGCTGTTCGGCACCTGGGGCGACGAGGGCCCCATCGGCGCGGAACGGCTGCTGGGCTACCTGCAGAAGGCGACCCGCGAGGCGAAGGACCACACCACGTGGACCTCGCCGGACGAGGCGTACGAGGCGGCCGTGGAGCGCTTCGCGACCGGCGTGCTGGGCGACGAGGCCGTCCTGGCGGCGGTGCGGGAGTTCGTCGAGGCGACCGCGGCGCAGGCCCGGGTGGCGGTGCTGGGGCAGAAGTTCGTGCAGCTGGCGATGCCGGGCGTCCCGGACGTGTACCAGGGCACCGAGCTGGTGGACCTCTCGCTGGTGGACCCGGACAACCGCCGCCCCGTCGACTACGCCGACCGCTCGCGCCGCCTGGCCGCGCTGGACGACGGCGCGGCACCGGCGGACCTGCACGACGAGAAGCTGCTGGTCGTCTCCCGCGCGCTGCGGGTGCGCCGCGAGCACCCGGAGCTGTTCGTCGGGCAGGAGGCGGGCTACTCCCCCGTCCCGACCACGACGGGCAACGCGCTGGCGTTCGGCCGCGGCTCGGTCGGCGCGCCCGGCGCCATCGCGGTGACGACCCGGCTGCCGGTGTCGCTGGAGCGCCACGGCGGGTGGGGTGAGCACACGCTGTCGCTGCCCGAGGGCGGCTGGCGCGACGCGTTCACCGGCACCGTGCTGAGCGGCGGCGCGGTGCGGGTGGCCGACGTGCTGGCGCAGCTGCCGGTGGCGCTGCTGGTGCGCGAGAGCTGACGGCCGCGGCGGGGGGGGGGGGGGGGGGGGGGGGGGGGGGGGGGGGGGGGGGGGGGGGGGGGGGGGGGGGGGGGGGGGGGGGGGGGGGGGGGGGGGGGGGGGGGGGGGGGGGGGGGGGGGGGGGGGGGGGGGG
>NZ_JBKBCT010000175.1:0-591 GCF_050871525.1 Kineococcus auxinigenes
TTTTTCCTGCGCAAAGTCTTTGAATAGCTTCCTGACCTCACGGTGGTCGTCGAGAAGCATTGACAGCACGGTACGTTGGGCGACTGGAATCTCTGCCTTGTTCATGGAGTGCTCCTGAAATGATTTGCTCTCGTCTGGTGAGCAAACGTCATACCGGCGCCCTCATTTCCTCTGGGCCGGTTTCTTGCTCCAGAAGCCGTCACGGATCGCGGGCAGTCGATCAGTCTGAAGACTGCGCAGTACCGTCCGCATTTTCCGAACGAATCCACTTTATTGGAGACAACGTGATGGACTACACGACATCAAATGCAGCTTTGACATCAGGCGCAACAACACCAGGTGTACGCATGCGCATCATCGGACGCGATGAATCGTCATCGCTAGGCCCAGGCCCTGAATTGATGGGGGCCGATACCCTTGAAGGGGACCGTGTGGTCAACACACGCGGGGAAGATCTGGGCAAGATCACCGACAACATGCTTGATGTTCAACGTGGGCGAATCGCCTACGCGGTGCTTTCGGTGGGAGGCTTCCTGGGGATTGGTGACAAGCTGTTCGCCGTTCCGTGGGGGGCGATGGCGCTTGATATCG
>NZ_JBKBCT010000176.1:0-587 GCF_050871525.1 Kineococcus auxinigenes
GGACTCAGCCTAGACGGTCGCCAGGGACCCTCACTCAAGAACACACTCAACGAACCTGTTGTTGGGCGGATGGGCCTACTTGGACTCCTCGAGATGTACCTGGGTCTAAGCAGGCCAGAGGTTTCCCAGGCTCGCCGCGTGACGAGCTACCTGGGCCACTTGAGAAGGCATGCCGACCGGCCCCGCTTCTACAGCCGGTCTTTGGAAGCTGATTGCGTTGGAACAAGCGCCCGTCTGTTGGCTTGGCGCGATGAATGGCGCCTGGCTGGCTGGGACGGCTCCACGCCAGCCGATGGTCCAAGAAGGCTCCAAGAAATGGCACTGGTCGAGCAGTCGGCCTTTGGCGACATTCCGCCCGGCGAAGCCGAGCGCCTCACCGAGGTGTTGACCAGTCTGGCTACTGAACGCACCCCGATTCAGACCGTACTGCTGGTGGACCCATTAGAAAGTTTCCCAGCGGTCTGGCGAAGGGTCTTGGCCCTGCTGCCGAACGTCACACAGTGGCAACCTGAACCCCAGGGGGCTGGACAGCTTCGTCAGTTGCAGGAGCGCGCCGTTCAAGCGCTGCAGGATGGGCAGCTCGAAGC